>JAIRMO010000149.1 GCA_031258625.1 Spirochaetaceae bacterium
CGCAAGGGATTGAAGCGGAAATACCGTAAGGAATTGGAGCGGAAAGCCCGGTTTCCGGCGCTTTGCGCCGGAAATGCGCCCAAAAGAGGAGGACGCGAATTTCTATGCGTTTATCCTGGTCCGGCGGCAAGGTCCCTTGACAGATGCCGTTTAATCAAATAGACTCTGGACAATATGGGTATGCCCTTATCACAGGACCGCGGGGTGGCAGCCGTCCCTTGAAAGGGTCCCCAAGGGGACCGGGGATTTATAAAAAGCGCGAGAGTGGTGAAACTGGTAGACACGCCAGACTTAGGATCTGGTGCCTTCGGCATAAGGGTTCAAGTCCCTTCTCTCGCAAAGGTCAACGCCGGAAGCGGGGGGACTTGAACGGCGCCCGGTAAAAGACCCGCCGTCGTATTTTGGGGGAAATAACACGGCCGGCCCCAGAACCGGCGGGCGTTTGGGGAAAAAGACCAGGATATGGTCCCCGATAAATGTAAAAAAGTAAAAAAAACATGATTTATTTTTCAAAATTTAGTATATTTAAAGGATCAAGAGGAAAAACGTGGCCATAAGCAGAGTAATAACCCCGGTGGAACATTCTCAGGTTAAATTAACCGTTACTATTGATAAAGAAGATGTTCATGACCAGTATGACAATCTGGTATCCGATTACTGTAAAACCCTTCAACTTCCGGGTTTCCGCCGGGGAAAGATCCCCAAGAATGTGTTGGAACGGAAATTGGGGGATACCCTCAAAGGCGACGCCCTGAGCCGGATTATAGAAAAATCCATCACCGATATTTTTGAGGACGAAGAGTTCCCCAAAGAAAACCGGCCCCTCCCCTACTCCACCCCCCAGTTGACGGATGAACCTGTCCTGGATGTGGGGGCGGATTTGAATTTTTCCGTAACCTATGACGTGTTTCCCTACATAACCCTGGGAACCTGGAAGGGGCTGGAGCTTGAGATTCCCGACATCCGCCTTACCGACGAGGATATAAACCGGGAATTGGAGGTTGTCCGGGAACGGAACGCCATTGTTTTGGACAGAGATGACGAAGCCCCGGCGGTAAAGGGCGATGTGGTTACCGTAAATTATGCGGAACTTTCCGATACCGGCGAGCCCCTGGCGGGAACGGCCCGGGAAGACTTTGTTTTTACCCTGGGGTCGGGATATAATGTTTTTAAGTTTGACGATGAAATTGCGGGGATGAAAAAGGGCGAAACCAGGGATATTGAAAAATCCTATCCCGATGATTTTGAAGATACGGACCTGGCGGGGAAACACAAAAAAATCCGGGTAACCCTTACGGCCCTCAAGGAGAAAAAACTCCCCGATTTGGATGATGATCTGGCCCAGGACGTGGATGAAAAATTTAAGACCCTGGAGGACCTTAAAACCGATGTCAAGAAACGGCTGGACCGGAATCTGGAAACCCGGCTCCGGGGGATCAAAATAAACAAAATTCTGGAAAAGGTCATGGAAACCTCCCCGGTGGAACTGCCCGAATCCATGATCCGCATAGAGCTCGATTCCCGGTGGCGGAATTTAGCCCGCCGTTTTAACACCTCCCCCGAAGAATTGGAAAAAACGATGGCCCGTTCCGGCCAGGACGCCGAAACCATTCGGAAAGAATGGCGGCCCGATACCATAAAGGCCCTCCACAGCCGGCTCATTGTGGAAACCCTGGTAAAGGACCTGGGCTTTGAAGTTTCCGACGAGGAGGTGGAAAAAAACTATGAATCCTTAGCCGAGGAAACGAATGTTTCGGTGGAGGAAATCAAGAAGTATTACGCCCAGGAAAATATGGCGGAATATCTAAAGGAGGATATCAAGGAGCAAAAACTCTACGATCTTCTTCTCGTGGAAAATAAATTCACCCCCGGTCCCCAGGGTAATTATGCGGATCTGGCAGGTCATAATGGTTAAGATAAGAATATGAAAGAAAACATGAATAGCCTTGTTCCGATAGTGGTCGAACAAACCGGAACGGGGGAACGATCCTATGATATATACTCCCGGCTCCTCAAGGACCGGATTGTGTTTTTGGACGGGGAAATCAACGATATCACCGCGGATCTGGTGGTGGCCCAGCTTCTTTTTTTAGACGGCCAGGATACGGAAAAGGATATCAACCTGTATATTAATTCCCCCGGAGGCTCGGTTACCGCGGGGCTGGCGATATACGATACCATGCAGTACGTAAAGTCCGATGTACAGACGATATGCCTGGGTCAGGCGGCCAGTATGGGCGCCCTAATCCTCACCGCGGGGGCGGCGGGAAAACGGCTTGCCCTGCCCTCGTCCCGGGTACTCATCCACCAGCCCTGGGGGGGTGCCCAGGGACAGGCCAAGGATATCGGTATCCAGGCCAAGGAAATTTTACGATTAAAAAAGCTCACGATTGAATATTTCGCGAAACATACGGGTAAAGAAATAGACCAAATTGCCGTAGATATGGAAAGGGACTTTTATATGTCCGCGGCGGATGCGGTGGCTTATGGTGTAGTAGATCGGGTATTAACGAGGGAAAAATATGGCACGGCTTCGTAACGGTTCCGGTGGGTATGAGCGGTCTTGTTCCTTTTGTGGGAAAAGCGCCGATATGGCCCGGCGTCTTATCGCCGGACCCAATGACGTGTTTATCTGTGACGAATGTGTGGAGGTGTGCCGGAAGATCCTCTCCGAGGAGGATCACGACCTTTCCACCCAGTTTACCGGGGATATTCCCACTCCCAAGGAAATAAAAAACTACCTGGACCTCTTTATCATCGGCCAGGATAACGCCAAAAAGGCCCTTTCCGTGGCGGTGTACAACCACTACAAACGGATCGCAAACCCCGCCAAGGAACCGGATGACGTGGAAATCGAAAAATCCAACGTCCTCCTCATCGGTCCCACGGGAACGGGGAAGACCCTGCTGGCAAAAACCCTGGCAAAAAAACTCAAAGTGCCCTTTGCCATTGTGGACGCCACCACCCTGACCGAAGCGGGATATGTGGGGGAGGACGTGGAGAACATCCTCCTCAAACTTATCCAAAACGCCGGGGGTAATATCGCCGCCGCGGAACGGGGCATCGTATATATCGACGAGATCGATAAGATCGCCCGGAAAGGAGAAAACGTCTCCATTACCCGGGATGTTTCCGGGGAGGGGGTTCAGCAGGCCCTCCTCAAGATCATCGAAGGGACCATCGCCTCGGTTCCCCCCCAGGGGGGGCGGAAACATCCGAACCAGGAGATGATCCGCATCGATACCACGGACATCCTCTTTATCTGCGGCGGGGCCTTTGTGGGGCTGGATAAATTTATTGAACAGCGGGTGGTCCAGCATCCCATGGGGTTCGGGACGGATGTCAAGATAAAATCCGAACGGAACCTGAAGGAACTCTACGACTCCCTCCATCCCGACGATCTTATCCATTTCGGGATGATCCCCGAATTTATCGGCCGGCTTCCCATTACGGTGAGCCTGGAGGAGCTAAAAAAAGAAGATCTCCGGCGGATCATCACCGAACCCCGGAACGCCATCGTAAAACAATACCAGGCGTCCCTGGCCATAGACGACGTAAAGCTGGAATTTACCGAAGAGGCCATCAACGCCATCGCCGACACGGCGATCAAACAAAAAACCGGCGCCCGGGGTTTACGGGCCATTGTCGAACGGCTTATGACGGATATTATGTTTGAAATTCCCTCTATGGAAGGGGGGAAACGGGTGGTAATTACCCAGGACGTAGTAGAAAAATCGGAGCCCCCGGAAATTCACCCGCTTCAAAAAAGCGCATGAAGCTGCTTTCGAGCCTGAAAAACCGTAATCCGCCGGAAGAATTCCCCCTGCTCCCCCTGCGGGAGTTAGTTTTATTTCCCCACACCATGCTCCCGGTGTTTATCACCTATAAATCGGGGATCGCCGCGGTGGAAGAAGCCCTGAAGCGGGACCAGCGTCTGTTTGCGGTATGTCTCAAGGGCCCTATCGAAACCGGGGAAACCTATACCGCCGGTACCGTGGTCAGGATGGTTCAGCACCTGAGACTCCCGGATAATACCTTCCGGGTGGTCCTGCAAGGGGAATACCGGGCGAATATGACCGGGGTACAAAAATTCAACACCCACGAAACGGTACGGATTGAATCCATAGGATCCCTCAGTTCCGGGGAGCCGCCGAATCCTGAACTAGCCGCTTTAGTCAGGACGGTTCAGAAATCGTTCGTCCAATACGCGGAATTCTCCAAAAAAATAAGTACCGAAACCATCTCGGCGGTGGAAAAAATCGAAAACCCGGAACGGCTCGGAAATCTTATCGCCCATACCCTTGCGGTAAAGGTGGAGCGGAAAATTGAATTTTTGAGCATCCCCGGGGCCGTGGAACGCCTGGAGGCGATCCTGGAAACCCTGGAAATGGAAAACGAGATCTTTGGGATTCAAAAAAACATCAACGGAAAAGTTAAAAGCCGGATGGAAAAAACCCAGCGGGAATATATCCTCCACGAACAACTGAAAGAAATCAATAAGGAGCTGGGGAAAAACGAGGGGGAGGATGAATTTGCCGAGATGGAACGCTCCCTGGAGGAACGGCATCCCCCGGAGGAGGTCCTCCTTAAGGCCCGGAAGGAAATCGCCCGGCTCCGTAAACTCCAGCCCCTGTCCCCGGAAGCGGGGGTGCTCCGGGGGTACCTGGAATGGATATCGGATCTTCCCTGGGGGGAATCCAGTGTTGATTCCGGGGACCTTCGGGAGGCGGAGAAGATCCTTAACGAAGATCATTTTGATATGCACAAAGCCAAAGAGCGGATCCTGGAATTTATCGCCGTCCGTAGTTTGACTTCTTTCTCCGGCGAGGGGAGCCCGGGCAATTCCCGAATCCGGGGACCCATCCTCTGCTTTGTGGGCCCCCCGGGGACGGGGAAAACCAGCCTGGGCAAATCCGTGGCCCGGGCGTTGGGCAGGGCCTTTGTCCGGATCTCCCTGGGGGGGGTACGGGACGAGGCGGAAATCCGGGGGCACCGGAAAACCTATGTGGGGGCCCTGCCGGGAAAGATCCTCCAGTCCATGCGGAAGGCGGGAACCACCAATCCGGTGTTCTTATTGGATGAAATCGATAAACTTTCCAGCGATTTCCGGGGGGACCCCGCCTCGGCCCTGTTGGAAGTCCTGGACCCGGAGCAAAACGGGGTTTTTACGGATCACTATCTGGAGGTTCCCTACGATCTTTCCAAGGTATTGTTCATTACCACCGCCAATTCCCTTTACCCGATCCCCTACCCCCTGCTGGATCGGATGGAAATTATCGAAATTCCCGGTTACGGGGAGGGGGAAAAACTCGCCATCGCCCAACAGTTTTTGGTACCCAAGGAACTGGAAGAAAACGGCCTGGGGCAGGCGAAGATCGGCTTTAAGGATGAGGCGATCCGGAAAATAATCCGGCACTGGACCATGGAGTCGGGGGTCCGGGGCCTGGAGCGGGAGATCGCCCGCTGCGTCCGGCGGATTGCCCGGGGGGCGGTGGAAAAAGGGTACGGGAAAACCCCCGAACGGTCCGTCGATTCCTTTAAAAAAACCATAGGCCCCGGGGATTTGGAAAAACTCCTGGGCCGGAAGAAATATAAAAACGACGTGGTCTTTAAAGAGGCCCGGATAGGGGTTTCCTACGGCCTGGCCTGGACCGAAACCGGCGGGACCATGCTGCCGGTGGAAACCACCAAATTTGAGGGAACCGGGGAAGTCTTTATTACCGGAAACCTGGGGGAGGTGATGAAGGAAAGCGCCCGGATAGCCCTTTCCTATCTGCGGAGCGCCCAGGGCCGGTACCAGTTTACCGTGGCCGACGTGGGGAAAACCGATTTTCACATCCACGTCCCCGAGGGGGCTATCCCCAAGGACGGCCCCTCCGCGGGGATAACCCTGGCGGCGTCCCTGCTTTCCACCCTCTGCGGAGTACCCCCCAAGCCCGGAATCGCCATGACCGGGGAACTCACCCTGACCGGGAGGATCCTCCCCATCGGCGGGCTCAAGGAAAAGCTCCTCGCCGCCGTCCGGAACGGTATGGAACGGGTCCTCATCCCCGCGGATAACCGGGACGAATGGGCGGAGCTGGACAAGGACCTGCGGGGTTCGGTGGCCGTCGATTTTGTGGAAACCGCCGACGAGGCCCTGGGGCTGCTGTTTGAAAAGGGGATACAGCGGAAGCCGCGGCTCAAAGCCGGCGCCCGCCCCCATAGGGGGCCATAGGCCCTTTTATGCCCCCGGAGCGCGGCCCCCTTAGAATGCGCGGCTCCCCCCTTCGCCCACCAGGGGCAGGCGACCGAAGGCGCGGGTCTTGCTGCCTTTCGCCCCGAATCGGGGGCCTGAAACCCCCTATGGGGGGGCCTTACTTCGCCACGGTCTCCTGGACTATCGTCAGGGTCCGCTCGACACAGCGATCCCAGGAAAAGGCCTGGGCCCGTTCAAGCCCCAGGGCGCGGCACTCCCGGTGAATGTCCCGGTTGGCCGAAAGGGTTACCATACGATCCGCCATATCCTCCGCGTCCCGGGGATCGAAATAAAGGGCCGCGTGTTCCGCCGCCTCGGGCAAAGAGGCCGCCCGGGCGCAGGCCACCGGGATCCCCGACGCCATGGCTTCCAGTACCCCCATCCCAAAGCCCTCGTACATCGAGGGGATCACCGCCATATCCGCCCCGGCGTAAAGCGCCGGCAGGTTCTGTACGGGAAAATAACCGGTAAAAAAGATATCGTTTTTATAGACCGAATTTGCCGCCGCTTCCTTCACCTTATCCGCCCCATGACGGTTGTCACCGGCCAGCACCAGCCGGTGGGGATAACGGGTCCGTTCCTTGAAAATACCAAAGGCTTCGATCAGCCGGACGTGGTTTTTTACGGGATGATCGATCCGGGAAACAAAAAGTATGTAGGGGCGGCGAAAGCTGAAGGGCTGAATAAGGACCACGCTTTCCTCATTCCGGGGCCGGGGATAAAAGGCCTTGAGGTCTACCCCGTTGGGAACGACCTCTATCCGGGATTCCTTAACCCTGACCAGATCCATCAGCTCCTGCTTTACAAACTGGCTGACCGCGATGATCCGATCCAGCTTCCGTAGGGAATTGGGAAGCGCCATCCGGAGGATCGCCCCTAGATGCTCCCGGGTTTTCCGGGTCCCCCAATAGGCCCCCATGTCGTGGACCGTCCCTATGGACGGACAGGATGAGCGGGAGGAGAGCCGGTGGGCGGCGGGGAAAAAACACCCGTCATACCCCCGTTTTTTGGCGAATTCCTGGTATCTAACCAGGTGCCACAGGGAATTGGCGGTACTCCCGTTAATAGAACAACGGGGAATAAATTCCGTATCAGGGGCGGCTTCGCTGTAGGCAAAACGGTCAAAATCCCACCCGAATAGTTCATACCTATCACCGGAGGGAGGTATCCTTTTTAACAACTGGGTCAAATAAACACCCACCCCGGACTTACCGCCGTTACAGGCGAAGGTATCGATACCTATCTTCATCATGAACCTCCGGAAGAATTTGCCGTCCCCCTTTAGGTAGAACAGCATATCAGGAGGAGAAACCCGGGACAAGTACGCCGTTGCGCCCCAGCCCCGGGGAAGGATTTTCCCCTTACGCAAATACCCGGTATAAACGTTTTTAATTACCGGTTTTAAAACCGGCCGGGTTTTAAGATTCAACGTAGAGCCTGTCCCAAAACTAATTGACTGTGCGCTACCGCGCACGGTTTTGGGACAGGCTCTTGCAGTTTTTCAGGCTTTCAGCCTTACAAAACTGCGAATTTCAAAGTTGCTTTCCCAAA
>JAIRMO010000153.1 GCA_031258625.1 Spirochaetaceae bacterium
CCTGGAATCTGCTTTTTGCCAACGTGGTATTGATCACCATTCCGCCCCTGCTGTTGTTTATCTTTTTCAACAAGAAGATCATTGCCGGCATTACCGCCGGAGCGGTGAAGGGATGATTGGAAGGCGTGGTCCATACCCGGAGCTTGCTCCTGGGTATCTTCGTTGGAAGGCGGGGCGGATTGTCGCCGCTTCTCCGGGGACAGGGACGGGGAGAAGCGGGAATGTGAGGAGGAAAGCAGGGTGGATCGCCCTTTCCCCATACCAGGGTCAGACCCCGGTGTTCGATGCCCCGCTCCCCCTCCACCGATATGATGCGCCCTTTGCGGGAATACCCGGTGATGTAGTATAGTCCTAATTATGAAGAAAAAAGAAGGCGGTTTCCCTCAAAAAAAACGGAAATGGCTATGGGGGCTTATCCTGGGTGCGGGGTGCATCCTGGGTGTCCGGGGGGGGCTGGCCCTGTGGCCTTACCCGGAATTGGATCTTTTTCGGAACCGGTCCTACGGCTTGGTGGTTCAGGATCGGAAGGGCCTTACCCTCCGGGTGTTTCCCGCCGGCGATGGGGTAAGGCGGGAATGGGCGGACCTGGAGGAGATCCCCCCCGGGGTGGTTCGGATCTTTCTTCGGGCCGAAGACCGGCGGTTCTACCTCCACCCCGGGGTGGATCCCCTGGCCGTACTGGGGAGCGCCCTGCGGAACCTCCGGGCGGGGAGGGTGGTCTCCGGGGCGTCCACCATCACCATGCAGCTTGCCCGGCTGATCCGGCCCCGGCCCGGTGGTCTTCGGGGAAAACTCCGGGAAGCCGGGGACGCCCTCAGACTGGAGGTCAGGTTATCAAAAAAAGAGATTCTGGAACTCTGGCTTAATAACCTCCCCTTTGGGAGTAACATCGAAGGGCTCCCCGCCATGGGCCGGGCCCGGTTTGGGAGGCCCGCGGCGGCTCTGGACGAAACCCGGGCGGCGCTTCTCGCCATGACCCCCCGGCGGCCCCAGCGCTATGATCCCGCGGCTAATCCCGAAGGGGCGGTAACCGCGGCCCTGGCCCTGTCGGCCCGGTACGGGCTGGGCCTGCGGGAAGCCGCCCTGCGGGAGGCCGCCGGCGAAGCCGTCCAAACCGGGCCCGGGTTCGTGGAGAAGGCCCCTTTTTTTGCCCCCCATTTTACCGGGTACGTTGCCGCTTCCCTGGGGGCCGGCGATTCCCCTCCCCGTCATGTGGTGAGAAGCACCCTGGATCGGGGCTTTCAGACATACGGTGAGGAACTCCTCCAAGGGGCCTTGAGCGGGCTGGGGGACCACCGGGTAACCACCGGGGCGATCTTGGCCGTTGAAAACGATACCGGGGCGATCCGGGTATATGTGGGGTCTGTTTCCTGGTTCGATGAGAAAAATTCCGGAAAAATCGACGGGGTTCGGGTCGTCAACCAACCCGGTTCCTGCCTCAAACCCTTTCTTTACGCCCTGGCCCTGGATTCAGGATTCGGGCCCCAGGACATTCTGCCGGATCTCCCTACGGTTTTCGGCGGCGGCGAGGCCTATATACCCTCCAATTTTAACCGCCGCTTTAACGGGCCGGTCCGTCTGCGGGTGGCCCTGGCCTCATCCCTCAACATTCCCGCGGTGTATACGGTTGAATGCCTGGGGATCGAAACCTTTGAGGATTACCTGGTTTCCCTGGGGTTCGATTCCATCGCCGCTTCCCGGGGCGCCCACGGAGTCGGGCTGGCCCTGGGGAACGGGGAGGTGAGCCTTTGGGAACTAGTCCGGGCCTTTTCGGTTTTTCCCCGGGGCGGTTTCTTCTTACCCCTCAAATATATTGAAGAAACCGAAAATGACGCCGGACGCCGGCGGGTCATGTCTCCCTATGCGGCCTGGGTGATCTCCGATGTGCTTTCGGACCGGGCAAGCCGCTTTACCGGGTTTGGCCCGGCCCCGGCTTTGGCAACCCCCTTCCCGTCGATGTTCAAGACCGGCACCGCCAACCAGTTTCAGCATATCTGGGCCCTGGGCGCGTCCCGGCGGTTCACCGTGGGGGTCTGGATGGGTAATTTTTCCGGGGAAACCGTGATAGGCCGCACGGGAAGTTCCATTCCCGCCCGGATCGCCGCGGAGCTCCTCAAGGCCCTGGAAACAGAGCCTTCCCGGGAGGAGCCCGGGGAGAACGCCCCGCCGGAATTCGCCGCCGCCGTCCCGATCTGCGCCTTATCCGGCATGGCGGCGGGCCCCGATTGCGGGGGGACCCTCCGGGAATGGATACCCCCGGACCGAATCCCCGCCCCCTGTACCTGGCACCGGAGGACCGGGCTGGTCTACCCCCCGGAATACCAGGCATGGCTTGAGGAACGGTTCCGCTCGGGCCGGGCCGGGGATTGGAGCGGTCCCGGGGAAAAATCCGGCGCCGTTATCCGGCTTCCCGTGTCCGGCTCGGTGTATTACCTGGACCCCGCCCTTCCCCCGGAAGCCCAGGCCCTGCGGCTTGAAACCGCGGGGTTCAGCCCGGAAGCGTCGGTATATATCGACCACGTCCTCCAGGGCAGTCTTAACCCCGCGGGGGTCCACACCCTGCCCCTGTTCCGGGGCCGCCACCGGGTAACGGTGGAGGATGATACCGGGGCAATGGCCTGGGTCGACTTTGAGGTGCGTTAGGGGATTTGTGGGGCTGTAAAAGAAATGGACTGTACCCCGAAGGGCGGACACCGTTAAGCGGCTTGCCCCGGGTTAAACACAATGGGCGCCACATAGTCAAGCGCCGGGTTATAACGGAATTCCCGGCGGATCTCCGGTTTGGGCGAGTACAGACGCTATTTTTGTGAAAACACCGAAAGGGCAACAGTGATAAATTCGGTCATTGCTTTGGAAAAGTAGGTGTTTTTACGGTAGCATAAAAAAGTTTTCTGGTAATAATCACCCTTTAGGCAGTACTTATGGATACGTTCGTCGTCAATGTCGATGCGGGCATGCGGCAATATGGTGAAGGCGATACCGCTTTTAACCATGTGCAGGCAGGTCTCCCAGTTGTCGGTTTCAAGGATAATGTCGGGGACATACCCCATATCCGCGAAGATTTTGTCAATGACGTTCCGCAGTTGATGGCCTTGTTTTATGAGTACAAAGGGGACTTTACCGGCCTTTTGTAGAACAAGACAGGGATTACCGGCGTTTTTGCCGCTGACCCTGTCCGAAAGCCGAAATTTTTTGGCACCAGGAGCAGCATTTCTTCTTTTGTCAGCGCTGTACATTTAACTATGGGGTTTTTAAGTTTCTTTACGCTGAAGATGATGTCAAGACCGCCCGCCAGGAGTTGTTCTTCCAGGACGGAATAAGCAGCTTCGGTCAGCTTGTATTAGACTTGTTCGACAACCTCCTATTAACTATTTAATTCAAAATTAATAATACCACAAACAAGAGACATTCTCAGAAAATGTCTTCGACGATGATTCCGGTATGGATAGGCCATTATCTTGAATGTTTTGATTC
>JAIRMO010000228.1 GCA_031258625.1 Spirochaetaceae bacterium
CAGATTCCACCTCACGATGGACACCCTTGCCTTTGGCTAACGCTTCCTACTACCAAGCGCGTAGCGGACTTTCACCGCCGAGTTACTCCCCATGCCGGGCGCACATGAAGAACCCAGGAGCAAGCTCCTGGGTGTCTTCGTTGGATAGGAAATTTATTGTACTGGCGTGGTCCATACCCCGATACGAAAATCGGTTTACACCTTTTCTACGGGTTGTAAATTTTCCGGAGCAAGCTCCGGGGTATGGACCACGCCTTCCAATCACAACCAGACGACCGTAACGCGAGCGTTATCCCGAATCGACAAAAAGATCCGCGAATGTCTGAACGCCTTTGAACAGGAGGAAGGGGAGAGAGAACCGGACGCCTGAGAAATCGAGGCGGCGTTGGAAAAGCAGAGGCAGCGGCAGGAATTTGTGGAACATCCCTTTGGTACAGTCGCAGTATGGGGACACAAACAATTTCTCTGCCGAGGGAAACTGAAAGTTACCTTGGGGCTGACGGCAAGCGGTTAAGCGCGGCGTTATCGGGTTAAGCGCCCTTTTTTAAGCGGGAACCGCTCTGTTTTTCCTTGTTTTCTTGAATTTTACTTCATTTTTGTGCAGTCTGAATTGCTCATTTCTACCGGTACATTGACAAATTCCGGCTTTCGTTTCAAAATAAAGTTATGAGGGATGGAGGGAATCTCAAAATTCGACGATCCGATAGAACGATTCTTTTAAAACGACACAAATTTCCGTTCTCAATGCCGCTATACCGCATCATGTAACCCGTATTCTTCATTAAAAAAAATTGCCGGAGGGAACATGAAAACCAAATTGATTGTTTTGCCCCTTATCGTATGGTTTTTTATGGCCTGTACTACTACTCCCCAAAGAAGCGAACCCAAGATGACCATATCGGGGGTTGCGACCTATAATGAGCTTGAACCCGGTTTAAAAGCCGCCCATGCGGATCTGGAATTTGCCACCCGGGTACGGGTAATCAACCTGAATAACAACTACTCGGTAATCGTTACCATTACCGAACGGATCCCCGCGGATCCCAATCGAATTATCCATATCGGTAAGATGGCGGGGGATAATATTAAGATGAGCCGCACCAATCCTACCCCGGTGGTTATCGAGGTTTTAGGCCGCCCGAAATATTCCTCCCGCTATTCCCGGTAGTCCCCCGCAGGTGTCGGGCGACACCTGCATTTGTCTTAACTGCATCCCGTAGTTCCGCCGCAGGTGTCGCATTTCATACAGGTACCGTTCCGTATCAGGGTAAAGGAACCGCAGGCGGGGCAGGGATCCCCCTCGTAGCCCTTGATCCGGGCCTGGGCTATTTTTTCGGCTTCGGTTCCGGCGGCCGCATCCCGGAAGGGCGCCGGTCTTTCCAGGTCCACGAGGCCCGGTCCGGCGCCCCCCCTTCCCCGGCCCGTAACGGCCCCCGGGGGGGTAAAACCGGCGCCGGATTTCCGGTGTCCGTACCGTACCGGATGCGCCTCAGGCATCTCCACGTCTTCCTTTGTTCCGGTGGCCAGGAGATCCTCCGGTTTGACCTGGGCCAGATCGGTACGTTTCAGGTAGCTGATGGCCAGATCCCGGAAGATGTAATCGATTACACTGGTGGCCATCTTCACATAATCATGGCCCTGAACCAGGCCGTTGGGCTCAAAGCGGCTAAAGGTAAAGGCATCCACGTATTCCTCCAGGGGGACCCCGTACTGGAGCCCCAAGGAGACGGCGATGGCGAAGCTGTTGAGGAGGCTGCGGAAGGCGGCCCCTTCTTTGTGCATGTCCAAAAATATTTCCCCCAGCCGGCCAGAGTCATATTCCCCGGTTCTGATAAAAATGGAGTGCCCCCCTATTTTCGCCTTCTGGGTATACCCGGCCCGGCGGTTCGGCAGGGGCCTGCGCGATTCCCGGGGGTACCCCGTATCGGCGGCCTGTTCCGGCAGGGCCGGAAGCTCCGGCCGCCCCAGGTTCCGCTGAACCGCCAGGATGGTATCCGCCAGAGGATCCGTGCCCGGGGCAAAGGCGGAGAGGGGCTGGGACAATTTGGAACCGTCCCGGTAAAGGGCCACCGCTTTAAGGCCCCTCTTCCAGGCCGTCATATAGGCCCCCTTAACATCCTCATAATCCGCCCCGTTGGGCATATTAATGGTCTTGGAGATGGCCCCCGAGATAAAGGGCTGAACCGCCGCCATCATACTGATATGGGCGGTCCAGGCTATGGAACAGCTGCCGTTTTTCCCCGAAGGAGTGGCGGTATCAAAAACCGGAAGGTGTTCCTTTTTCAAGTGAGGGGCCCCCTCCAGGCCCATGGTACCGCAGGCGTATTGTTCCGCCCGCGCGATATCCCCGTCGGTAAACCCCAGGTGTTTGAGGAGGCTGAAACCCGGGAGGGACCAGGCCGCTTCCGGTACTTTGAGGGTCTTTTCCACGAAATCCCTCCCCAGAACCCAGGGGTTAAAGACCCCCTCCAGGTTTACGGCGGACTTGATCGCCTCCTCCGCCCCGGCCAGGACCTTCGCCGTAAACCCCTTGGCCTTGAGGCTTTCCCGGGATATCCCCGGTGCGCCTTCCAGGGTTTTCCGTCCCGTGGCATAGGCGATAATTTCATCGATTTCTTTCGGCCCATAACCCAACGCTTCCAGGGCGGAAGGTACCGATTGGTTGATGATCTTGAAATACCCCCCTCCGGCGAGTTTTTTGAACTTTACCAGGGCAAAATCCGGTTCCACCCCGGTGGTATCGCAGTCCATGAGGAGGCCGATGGTCCCCGTGGGGGCTATGGCGCTTACCTGGGCGTTTCTGAACCCGTGGGCGCTCCCCAGGTCCAGGGCCCGGTCCCAGGAAGATCGGGCCGCTTCCAGAAGCCCCCCCGGGCAGAAGGCGGGCTCGATCCCCTCGGGCGGGGTATGGAGGCCCTCGTATTCCTCCCGGGGGGCGTTATAGGCGGCCCGGCGGTGGTTCCGGATCACCCGGAGCATGGTTTCCCGGTTTTCCCCGTAACGCAGGAAGGGCCCCAACCCCGCGGCCATCCGGGCGGACTGGGCGTAGGCCTCCCCGGTGAGGATCGCCGAGAGGGCCCCCGCCACGGCCCGGCCCTGGGGAGAATCGTAGGCCAGGCCCATCAGCATGAGGAGGCTCCCCAGGTTGGCGTAACCCAGCCCCAGGGTCCGGTATTCGTAGGAAAGCTCGGCGATCTTCGGGGCGGGGAACTGGGCCATCACCACGGATATCTCCAGGATGCTGGTCCAGATGTTTATGGCGTGGATAAAACCGGGGATATCAAACCCTTTGCTTTTCCGGTCATAAAAAACGGTGAGGTTAATCGACGCCAGGTTGCAGGCGGTATCGTCCAGGAACATATATTCGGAGCAGGGGTTGGAGGCCCGGATATCCCCTCCCGCGGGACAGGTGTGCCAGTCGTTGATGGTGGTGTGGTATTGGAGTCCGGGGTCCGCGCATCGCCAGGCGGACCGGGCGGCGTCTTCCCAAATTTTCCGGGCCTTGAGGACCTTGGCCGGTTCCCCGGTAACCCTGCCCGTAAGGGTCCAGTCCCGATCCCCCAGGACCGCCTTCATAAATTCGTCGCTCACCCGGAGGCTGTTATTGGAAGACTGTCCCGAAACGGTATTGTAGGCTTCGTCATCCCAGGCGGTGGTAAATACCGCGGGATTCACCCCCTCGTCCCCCTGCTCAAGCCGCCGCAGGAGCTGGTAGAGGTAGGCCGGGGGAACGGCGTCTTCCAGGGCCTTTTGCAGGGCCCCGGCGAGTTCCCGGTTTTTCTCTCCTTTAAACCGGTCCTTTTCCGGCCCCCGGAAACCGGCCAAAGCCTTTTTGATCCCCTCCAGGTTTTTTTTAATAACCCCGGAACCGGCTACCATGGAGGCGACCTTATGCTCCTCTTCGGCCTTCCAGTCCAGGTACTTTTCCACATCCGGGTGATCCGCGTCGAGGGTTACCATTTTGGCCGCCCGCCGGGTTGTTCCCCCGGACTTGATCGCCGAGGCGGACCGGTCCCCGATTTTGAGGAACGAGAGCAGCCCCGAAGAAACCCCGCCCCCGGAGAGGCGCTCGTCCACCGCCCGGATCCGGGAAAAGTTTGACCCCGTGCCGGAACCGTACTTGAAGAGCCGGGCCTCCCGGGTTACCAGGTCCATGATACCCCCCTCGTTTACGAGGTCATCCTCCACGGAAAGGATGAAACACGCATGGGGCTGGGGCCGCTTATAGGCGCTGTCCGATTTTTTGACCCGGCCCTCGGCGGGATCGAAGTAGTAGTGCCCCTGGGCGGGCCCGTCGATACCGTACACCGCGTAAAGCCCCGTGTTGAACCATTGGGGGCTGTTGGGGGCCCCTATCTGATGGGCCAGCATATAACAGGTTTCGTCGTAAAAGGCCGCGGCGTCCTCATCGGTGTCAAAATACCCGTTCCGTCGGCCCCAGTCCGTCCAGGTATAGGCCAGGCGGTGGAATACCTGGCGGACATCGTGTTCAGCCCCGTCTTTGGGCAGATCCTCCCCGGGATCGGCCTGATTTCCCCCGGTTTCGCCCCCGGATGCAGCCTGCCTTTTCCATTCATAGACCTTATCCGCCGGAACCCCCGCCTTGCGGAAGTATTTTTGGGCCATAATATCCGCGGCGATCTGGCTCCAAAAAGAAGGAACAATCACCGTCTCCTCGGAAAAAATTATCTTTCCATCGGGGTCGCGGATCTCGCTTTTCCGCTTTTCCCAGGTAATGTCTTTATAAGGCCCGGATCGCCGATCCGTAAAGAGCCGCTCAAATTTCATGGGATCCTCCCTCCCGGTAACACCCAGAGCATTACGGTGCTTCCTGCTATTGATTACTAACCAGACAGTACTCAATATTTAGCGCACTATTCAGTATAATGTCTTGAATATACACTATATATAGAGGTGATATCAAGGGGTTTCTTCAGAATCCGGCCTTTAGTCCCCGCGGTTTTCGCGCCCCAGCGGCTGCAATTTGTTTAGGGGAAGTTCTCCAGGGACGCCGCCTCAACCTCAAAATCCAGCCAGAGCCGGTCCCTCACCGGGGGCGGGGCAATAACCCGGATAATCCTTTCCGGTTCCGCGGGATCCGGGAAGCAGAGGGACCGGGCGTGAAGGCGTATACCGCCTCCCCTTTCGCTGCGCCGGGCGCCGTATTTGAGGTCCCCCTTGATAAAAAGCCCCTGGGCCGCAAGCTGCGCCCGGATTTGATGGTGCCGGCCGGCGGCCAGTTCGATCTCCAGAAAAATATACCGCTCCCCCCGGCCTTTGATCCGGTACCGGAGGATCCCCTGTTTACGGCCCGGACCTTCTTCGGCCCAGGCCCGGCTTTTGTTTGTCCGGGGATTCCGGCGGAGCCAGTGGACCCACTCCCCGGCTTCGGGAAGTTCCCGGGCGGAGGGGTTTTCGGCGATAACCCAATACCGTTTTTCTATGCCCCCCTGCCTCAGGGCGGCGTTGAGCCGGGGAAGGGCCCGGCGGGTCCGGGCAAAAAGGACGCACCCCGAAGCGGGGACATCCAGCCGGTTTACCGCGACCGGTACGGCCAGCCCCTCCGGCCCGGAAGGTACGCCGGAGGTTTCCGCCAGAAGCCGGGGGAGGTCGATCATCCCCGGCGCCGCCCCCTCCACCGCTTCCCCGGGGAGCTTATTGACCACCAGGCACCGGGAATCCCGGTAGAGGATCCGGGGGCTCCCGTCCCGCAGGGGGCCGTTTTTTTCGGTTTCCCCTATCATGGGAAAATTCCAAACCGGAGTTTTTCAAAAAGGATACGTTCCGCCGCTTCCCGGAGCCTTTCCCGGGGGAGGCGGCCGTCTTCCAGGGCCCGGAGGACGGCCCGGTGGGTACGCCGGAGGGTGGCGGGCCAGGCCATGACCATATCGGCCCCCGCTATGAGGGCTTCCACGGCGGCATCCCCCTCCCCCCGGCCCGGAGCGGCGGCGGCCTCCATGGAAAAATCGTCCGTCAGAACCATGCCGGAAAAACCCAGCTCCCCCCGGAGCCAGTCCCGGATCACCGCGGGCGAAAGGCTGGCGTTCCGCTCCGGGTCCCGGCTCAGGACCAGCACATGGGACACCATGATCCCCGAAAGGGGAATTTCCCGGATAAGGCCGGTAAAGGGGCGGACCATCAGGTCCAGGGCCCCGCGGTCCTGGGTGAGGACCGGAACCCCCCGGTGGGGATCCGTGGCGGTATTACCCGGAAAATGTTTAACCACACAGGGGATGCCCCCCTCCTCCATACCCCGGATAAAGGCCGCGGCCGCGGCCTGGGTAAATTCCCCCTCGGGCCCGTAGGAACGATCCTCCAGAAACGGGCGGTTTCCCCCGGTAAGCGCCTCAACCACCGGGGCAAAGTTCAGGGTGATCCCCAGGCCCCGTAATTCCCGGCCCGATTGCCGGGCCCCCTCCCGGACAGCTCCCAAGGCCCGGTCCCGGCCTTCCCGTTGGGCCAGTTCCCAGTAGGAAAGGGGGGAAGGCAGGCGTCCGACCCCGGGGCCGAACCGGTGGACCTGCCCGCCCTCATGATCCACCGCGATAAAGGGGGCTATCCCCGGTTCCTCCCCGTCACGGATGATCCGCGATATCTCCGCGGTAAAGGAACGGACCCCCGCCGGATCCGTGTCAAGGTTATGCCGGAAAAGCATGGCCCCCCCGGCGGGAACGTCCCGGAGGATCTCCTCCATGGGCGCCGTCAACGCCCCTTTCCCGTCTATCCCGGTGATGATCACCTGGGCCGTAAGGTTCCGGTCGTCCAGGGCCGCGGCAAGGGAACGGGCCTGTTCCCGGTAATCCCGAAAACGGGGGTCCTCCGTCGGAGGCCCGGAAACTGCGGTGAGGGGCTCCCCGGTTTTTTCCGGCAGGTCCTCCCCCGCCCGTTCCGGGGAAAAAACCGGTTCCTTTGGGGCCGGAGAACAACCTAAAAAAAACAAACCCAAAATCAGGGGAAGTAAAAACCGCGCGGCGCTCATGGAATAAGTATACCCGATTCCGGCGTTTTAGCCTATGACCGCGTTGCCTCATCGAAATTCTAACCCCAAAGGGGCCATGCCTCAAAATAAAAATCCAACCCACATTAAACCGGTTCCTGCCGACAGGAAAGGGTCGGAGGCGCCACATGGGGTTAGACATGAAGGACAGACGGACGCTGGCCAATCAAGTCAGCAAACGCTACAAGAACGCGGGG
>JAIRMO010000242.1 GCA_031258625.1 Spirochaetaceae bacterium
CCCGAAACCGCAGGGATAATCAACAAAACCACTATCGCCAAAATGAAGGACGGGGTTATCCTGATCAACAACTCCCGGGGCCCCCTGGTGGTGGAAGCGGATCTGGCCGAGGCCCTGAATTGCGGTAAAGTTTTCGCCGCCGGCCTGGACGTGGTTTCCACCGAGCCCATCCGGGGGGACAATCCCCTGCTCAGGGCCAAAAATTGCATCATCACCCCCCATATCTCCTGGGCATCCAGGGAAAGCCGGCGGCGGCTCATGGACATTGCCGTGGACAACCTGGCGGCCTTTGTAAAAGGCAGTCCGGTCAATGTGGTAAATACACCTCTACGAAGTTGACGTAAAGAGGCCAAGCCCTCAATTCTTCAATTTTATTTAGGAAACGGCGCCGCGCATCCCTTGACACTAACGTGGCCCACGGTTCAGATTTCTTACCGCCTTGGGGCAGGCGCCTCCCCAAGGGCGCTTTCGGATTGGGGTGGAGCCGGAGGATGGCCGGGATACGAGTTGGCAGCTGCGTTAAGGGTTGTGCGGGTATGACAGAATACTTACCGCGTTAGGAATTGGTAAGGCTTTTTTCGTATTCCCGGATAAGGCCGGTGAATAGGGCGCCGTATTTTTCCATCTTTACCGATCCCACCCCGGAAACGGTGAGGAACTGTTCCGGGGTTTGGGGCATCCTGCGGCACATATCCCGCAGGGACGCGTCGGAAAAAATGATATAGGCCGGAACCCGGGCTTTTTGGGCCAGGCGGTTCCGCAGATCCTTGAGTTGGATAAAAAGATCCTCCCGGAAGTCCCCCGGGGTCTCATCGGCGACAAGCGCCGGTTTTTTCCGTTCCTTTTCCTTGGGGAGCATCATGGAAAGGGGCTTTTTCTGCCGGAGAATTTCTTCCCACCGGGGGCCAAGGCGGAGTACCGGGTATTCCTCTCCGTCCTGGGCAAGGTATTCCTTTTCAATAAGATAATCCAGGATGGTTCTGATCCGGTGAACATCGGTTTCCGCCATGATACCGTAAGTACTGATACTTTCCAGGCCCTGGCTGAGGAGTTTTTCACTTTTGCTGCCCTTGAGGATATTGATGACCATGATTTTTCCAAACCGCCGGCCCCGCTGATCGATGCGGTATACGCAGGAGAGAATTTTTTGGGCAGGGATGGTGATATCGTTGTTTTCAAATTGGGTGGTACAGTTTGAACAATTCCCGCAAAAATGGGGAGCGCTTTCCCCAAAATAACCCAGGATATGGGCGCGGAGGCAATCATCGGTGGTGGCATAGTAGGTCATGTGTTTCAGAAGCTCCAGGTTGTGGTCTACCAGGGCTTCATCTTTTTCAGTATCCCCGTTGTTGGCGATGAGGAATTTATTGATCCGCACGTCCTGGGGGCTGTACAGGAGTATACAATCCGCCGGTTCCCCGTCCCTGCCGGCCCTGCCCGCCTCCTGGTAATAACTTTCAATGTTTTTCGGCATATGGTAATGGATGACAAAGGATACGTTGGATTTGTCTATCCCCATGCCGAAGGCATTGGTGGCAACCATAAGGGGGGCGCGGTCGTAGATAAAGTCATCCTGATTTTTATGCCGTTCCCGGTCATCCAGCCCCGCGTGGTACCGGGCGGCGCCAAACCCCCGGTCATTGAGGAACCGGCAGATTTCTTCCACGGCTTTCCTCGTGGAACAGTAGATGATGCCGCTTTTATTCCGGTGATTTTCCAGATAGGCCAGGAGGGCCCGGTTTTTATCCGGGGGCCGCTCTACGCCGAAATAGAGGTTTTCCCGGTTAAACCCGGTGGTAAGCAGAAAGGGGTCCTCCAGGTTGAGGATCCTCACGATATCATCCCGGACCTTTCCCGTGGCGGTGGCGGTAAAGGCCGCGGTAAGGGGCCGTTTTGAAAACATACGGATAAATTCGGCGATAGCCAGATAGCTGGGGCGAAAATCGTGGCCCCATTGGGAAATGCAGTGGGCCTCGTCAACCACCACCATGGGGATCCGCAGGCCCTCCCCCAGGCGGTACATATCCTCCCGCCGGAGCCGTTCCGGGGCAATGTAGAGGATCCGGTAGTCCCCCCGGACCGCCCCGGCCAGGGTCTCCGTGTACTCCCGGGGGGAGAGGGAACTGTTGAGGTACGCCGCGGGGATCCCCGCGGTCGAAAGGGCGTTAACCTGATCCTTCATCAGGGAGATTAGGGGGGAAATAACCACCGTAAGACCCTCCAGGATCAGGGCCGGTATTTGATAACAGAGGGACTTTCCCGCGCCGGTGGGCATCACCGCCAGCACGTCCTTTCCGCAGAGGAGGGCGTCGATGACCTCCCCCTGTCCCCGGCGAAATTGGGTAAACCCAAAATAAGTTTTAAGGATACGGTATTTTTTCTGATCCATCTCCCGATTTTACCCCGGATTATCAACCATGACAAATACTTTCTCCGGTGATAATCCACCGGGGCGGGTTCATTCTGAAGAAAAGAGGGGAAGCCCGCCGAAATCAACCTCAAAGTTATTGGTCCGCTGGGGGGACGCAAAATAATCGGGAAATTTTTCCCGGAGTAGTTTTTCTTCGGTATGTAATTTGTGGAGGTGCCGGTTCAGTATAAGACGGACTCCCTGGAGATCCTGCTTTTTTACGGCCGCCAGTATTTCCTTGTGTTGGCCCACGATGTTCCGGGCAATCCCGTTAAGCCAAACGGTTAATAACCGTACCCGGTGATAATGGCCGCACATACTTTCCAGGACCTCCCAACCGAGCTGATGACCGGCCACGTCAAAAAACACCCGGTGGAAACGGTCGTCAAAATTGATAAAATTGATATATTCATTCCGGTCAAAGGCGGCTGCTTGGGTTTCCACTATCTCCTCCAACTCGGAGAGGTGATTCGACCGGCATTGGGTGATAAAGGGCTTGAGAACCGCCATTTCAAGGCTTTCCCGCAGAAACAATTCCTGTTCCACCCGGTCCAAGTCAATCAGGGATACCAGGGTTTCCCGTTGGGGGATCACCTTTACCAGCCCCTCTTTGGACAGGTGGATAAAGGCCTCCCGGACCGGGGTGCGGCTCACCTTATACCGAAGGGAAATTTCTTTTTCACTGATGGCGGTCCCGGGGGCTAAATTCAAATTGATAATACTTTTTCGCAGGGCGTTGTACACGGAGTCCTGTACATTCCCCGAACCTTGCCTTCCCGGTATTTTCATGGTATAATTTTTTTGTTCCTTTCTGTTCTGTCCAATAATACGGGTATACTTGGATCAACTGATGTACTAGTATGTTATATTATTTTAAAATATATTACAAGGGAGGCTTTCCCAAAACTTCAGTTTTTGGGAAAGCAACTTTGAAATTCGCAGTTTTGTAAGGCTGAAAGCCTGAAAAACTGCAAGAGCCTGTCCCAAAACCGTGCGCGGTAGCGCACAG
>JAIRMO010000004.1 GCA_031258625.1 Spirochaetaceae bacterium
AATACTCAAACATTCCCTGACCAACCGTTATCTTGAATCAATTGGATTTCCCGATATGGGCAAGCGATTTGAGATACTACACGCAACCCGTTGAACCGCCGTGTACCGAACGGTATGCACGGTGGTGTGAGAGGACGGCTACTCAAATAATGGGTAGCCTCCTACTCGATTAGTTCCTCGAGCCGGTAACGGCTGTTTTTGTACCCATTATCAAATAAAGCGCCCTTCAAGATACCACGTTGGACCGCAGGTCCTGTTCCGCGGAGGATCATTTTCTTTTTTTCCAGCGGATATACACTTGCCGGCCGGTACCGTTTTCCTGGGGCCGTTCCTCACTTTCAAACTGGGGTATTGCCCGGAAAAGATCCCCCAGTTTTTTAAACCCGTAGTTCCGGGGATCAAATTCACTGGACCGGTTGGTGATTTTTTGTCCTACGCTGCCCAGATACGCCCAGCCTGATTCGTCGGCCAGATCCTCCACCGCGTCCCGGAGCAGTTTTAGAAGGCGGCGGTCCACCTTAAAGTCCCGGCGAATCCGGGAAGCGGGCCTGTTTTCATCTTCGTCGTTTTCTTCCTGCACGTCCCGAAGTATCTCGGTATAGATAAATTTATCACAAACCGCGACAAAGGCCCGGGGGGTTTTCTTTTCCCCAAAGCCGTAAACCGTGCGGCCGCTTTCCCGAAGCCGCGCCGCAAGGCGGGTAAAATCAGAATCGCTGGAAACAATACAGAACCCGTCGAGTTTTTCACTGTACAGCAGATCCATGGCGTCTATGATCATGGCAGAGTCGGTAGCGTTTTTACCGCTGGTGTAGGAAAATTGTTGGATGGGCTGGATGGCGAATTCCAAAAGCCGGTCTTTCCAGGAGCGGAGGTTGGTACTGGTCCAATCGCCGTAGATCCGTTTAACGCTGGCCACTCCGTATTTGGCGACCTCGTCCAGAAGTCCTTCGATAATAGCCGGTTGGGTATTGTCCGCGTCAATAAGGACCGCGAGTTTCGCTTGAAAGGTTTCAACTTGGGAACTGGAAAATGGTAATAAGGGCATCATTCACTCCTTAAAAAATTTATCGAAACATACGACAAGGGCTCAGTCTCCAAAAATTGAATGTTTAATCCGCCTGAGGAGACTGATCTTTCCCAGGGGCAGACGGAATTCTTCCCCCTGGGGCATGGGTTTAAGAACGAGGATAGTTTCTCCTTCCTGTTTTTCCAAAGCCAAAGGGATCCCCATGACCCGGTTGGCGTCTTCCCCGGAGCCGGGCCAGAGGACCTCTAAAAGGGACTTGGATGCCAACGCCTGTTTCGCCACGGTGGTTTTTCCCACATAGTCAAGCCCCCGGGCCTCCAGTTTTTCAAAACGGATGGAAGCTCCCGTAAGCTGGGATTCACTCAAAATAAGCCGCCGTTCTATCCGGGCGGCCAGTTCGTCCCGTTCCGGTTTGGGGAGCGGTATTTTTACCAGCGCCGACCGGAAACGATCCTGGTAAACCTCCGCCTTTTCCGTGTCCCGCGGGGCGGTCATTTTTTTACCGGACCGCGTTTTTGGAAAACCGGCAATTTTGTTTTTATACATCCCATCGTAAAAGGATTCCGGATGATCCACCCCTCCGGGAGAAGGGTAGGGGGAAAGCCGGATCCCCGGCTCCTTCTGATCCGCCGGCCGGGGGGAGCCTTCCTGCTGGGCTATGATATCCACCCCGGCCTTTTGCAGGGCTTCGGCGGCGGCGGCCTTTTCCGCTGCCGTGAGGAGGTACACCCCCGGCGCGAGGGTCCGGCTGATCAGGGCCGCCACGGGATTGGCATCCGCCAGGTAACGCCGGTCTTCGGAAAGGGAAAGCACCACCCCCTGGTGGAGGGCGACCCCGGAATACCGGGATTCCCAATCCCTCAGGTTCCAGACCAGACCGGGGTCCGGTTTTTTTCCGGAAAGCCCTTCCAGCATATCCAGCATCCTCTGGGAACTGATATTCCGGTCAAAACCCCGGACCGCCGACTCCCGGGTCAGTTCAAACCGCACCGCCGTTCCGGTTTCCCGGACCGAACAGAAAAACGCCAGCCTGAGGGCATCGCCACAATCGATCTCAGGGTAGAGGAGGCAGGAGAAAGCCGTATCCAGGGCGATCACCGGCCGGTTCGGTTCCGGCTCCGGTGGGCGGTAGGAAAAGGGGCTCCGGAAACCATTCCCCGTTTTTTCAAGAAGGCCGGTTTTATCCAGGGCTTCCAGGGCCGCCTCAGGGTTCAAAACCGGCTTATCCAGGAATTTCGGATACCGGCGGTACAAAAGTTCCATAATCCTTTTCAGGGTAGTTTCGGGGTACTGCCGCCCTTCTTCCAGGGTGTCAAAAAAATCATGGATAAACCGCACCGTGGATTGCAGGCGTCCCCGGTGAAAATATCCCCCATGATCCCCCCGGAGGTATAACCACAAACCCGCAGAGAGATATTCCCGGCGGTCCCGGGGGGATAATTCCCCAAAAGCCCGGATCCGGGCTTCGTCCACCGTGAGCCGGTCCTCCTCGTCCCGGAGGAGGCCGGTATGTATCCACGCCCCGGTCATGGCTTCCAGGTCGATTCCGGGGAAGATCAAAAGCCCGTCTTCGGAGATCTTCTTGCGTATTCCCCCCCCGGCTTTAAAAAATTCCGGCCGTTCCAGGATAAAAGCTAAAAAAGCGGCGAGGAGGGGAGCCCCCAGTTCGGGGGGGCTTTTATCCGGGGGATGTTCCAGGGGCGTGGAGGGGAACAGGATGCTGGTGTCCTCGATAAGGGGGGCCAGGACCGGTTTTAATATGGGGTTAAGGGCCAAATGGTAGCTCCCCTCTTTTAGAAAACGGTATACCAGAAGGCGTTCCTCAAGATTGAGGAGTTTGGAGTGGAGCTCGGCATAGGTAAGCTCCCCGGTAAAAAAAGATTCCAGTTCCCCCGGCGCCGGATTCCCCAAAACCGCGATGGCGGTGATGATCCGGTGATCCCTTCCGTCGATATAGGCGGTTATTACCTCCTGGATCTCTTTCCGGGAAAGAAAAACCGCCAGATCCTCCAGGAGCCGTTGTTTATTAAAGGGGGTTTTGACATTGCCGAAGATACTCCTAAAAAGCTCAAAATAGGCGCCGTCCGGAAGGGTCAGGAGGGCGGATTTCCAATCATCGGGGGAACAAAAAACGGCTTCCGTCATCGGCCGGCATCCTCAGCGCCGCCGGGATCCGCGGCGGTCCGCAGGTCCTCCCCGGTCCAATGCTGGATAGAATATTTGTACCCCTGTTCAGCCAAGAATTTCTGGCGGTTGGCGGCAAAATCTTCTTCCAGGGTATACCGGGATACCAGGGTATAAAAATAGGAATTCCGCCCCTTGGGACGGAGGATCCTGCCTAAACGTTGGGCTTCCTCCTGCCGGGACCCAAAGGACCCCGAAACCTGGACGGCCATGGACGCATCGGGAAGATCGATGGCAAAATTGGCCACCTTGGAGACCACGATCACCCGGACTTCCCCCTTTTTAAAGGAATCGTAGATCCGTTCCCGCTCGGCGTTGGGGGTTTTCCCGGTGATGAGGGGGGTCTTGAGGAGTTTCGCCAGGGATTCAAGCTGGGTGATATACTGGCCTATCACCAGGATGTGATCATCCCCGTGGTTTTCCACCAACTGCCGGACGATGAGTTCCTTAAAGGGGTTTTCGCTGGCGATACGGTACTTTTCCCGCTGGGAAGCCACCGCATAGGGGATCTTGAGGTTTTCGGGCATATCCAACCGGATCTCCGTGCAGAGGGCCTCCGCTATCCACCCCTTGGTTTCCAGATCCTTCCAGGGAACGTCGTACCGTTTGGGCCCCACCAGGCTAAAGACCGCGTCTTCCGCCCCGTCTTCCCGGACCAGGGTCGCGGTCAGTCCCAGCCGCCGGACCGCCTGTAGTTCCGCGGTAACCCGGAAAACCGGCGCCGGGAGAAGATGAACCTCGTCATAGATGATGAGCCCCCAGGACCGCTCCCGGAAGAGTTTGAAATGGGGAAAATCCCCGTCCTTATGGGGCCGCCAGGTGATGATTTGATAGGTGGCGATGGTCACCGGCGCTACCGCCTTGGCGTCCCCGGTATATTCGGCGATATCCTCCGGGGAAAGGGCGGTTTTATCCAGCAATTCCGCTATCCACTGATGGACCGCCGCCACGTTGGTGGTAAGGACCAGGGTGTTGGTTTTGAGGTACGACATAAAGGTCATCCCCACCACGGTTTTCCCGGAACCGCAGGGAAGTACCACCACCCCGTACCCCGTACCGGGGCCGCTGCCGCCCAGTACCGCCTTGGCCGCCTCCACCTGATAGTCCCGGGGGGCAAAGGGCCGGCCCGCGGCGCTTTGCTCCCTGAGGCCGATCTCCAGGGGCTCCCCCTTTACCAGGGGGGCCTCGTCCTGAACCGGCCAACCCAGTTTGATGAGTTCCCGTTTGACGCTCCCCCGGTCGGTGAGGCGCAGCCGGAATCCCAGGGCGGTTTTTTCCAGGTACTTGAACAGGGACCGGGCCGCCCCGATTTCCGCCAGGATGGCCTCTTCCCCGGTGACGAGGAAAAGTTCCTCGGGCAGCGCCGCCGGTTCCGCCGCCGTCTTCTTGGAAGGCCCGGACCGGGTATGGGCTGAGACAAGCTGTTCCGCCGAGACAAGCCGTATCTTGCCGTACCGGGCCATGGTGTCGGAAAAACCCTGGGAAATCCCCGGCGAAATCGGGTAACGGCTGTAGGTCTCCAGGGCGGTAATAATATCCGCCGGGGAAAACCCCGCGCTGGCGGCATTCCAGAGGGATAGGGGGGTTATGCGGTAGGTATGGATATGCTCCGGGGATTTTTCCAGTTCCGCAAAGGGCAAAACCGCGATCCGGGCATCCTCAGCCTTGGGGGCGTGGACATCCAAAAGCAGGGTCCGGTCACTTTGAACGATCAGTGGGTTTGCGGGATCTATCGGCATAACTTATCTATTATAGTAAAAATTTTATTGAATTTAAAGAGGGCGCAATGCCTCATTAAACCCATAGAGAATCGGGTAGGAGGCCACCCATTATTTGAGTGGCCGTCCTCCCACACCACCGTGCGTACGGTTCCGTACACGGCGGTTCAATGAGCCGGAATAGGCACCCGTAATTTCAGAAGCCTG
>JAIRMO010000138.1 GCA_031258625.1 Spirochaetaceae bacterium
GGATCTCCTCGTGGGTATCCAGCAGCTTGAAGACCCGTTCTCCCCCGGCCATGGCGGACTGGAGGAGGGTGTATTTTTCCGCGATGTCCATCACCGGGGCGTAAAACATCCCCACCAGGTTGATAAAGGCGATCAGCACCCCCAGGGAAAGGGAGAGGGAGAGGATCATGGAAGCCCCCACCACGATGACCGTGGCGGTGGTTATGGTGGCAAGAAAATCGATCAGGGGCCTGAAAATGGCAAACACGTACATTTCTTCCAAATTCGCCCGGAGGTACTCCCGGTTCCGCCCGTCGAATTCCCCGCGGCTCTTCCGTTCCCCCAAAAAAAGCTGCACCACCTGGACCCCGGAAAGGCGTTCCGAAAGGTAGGCGTTCACCCGGGAAGAGGCGGTCCGCTGCCGCCTAAAGGCGTCCCGGGCCCGGACGCGGCTTATGGCGGTGATCGCCACCACCGGGGACATGGTCAAAAGGGTTACCGCCGCCAATGCGGGGGCCAGGAGAAAGAGGGTAATCAGGGCCCCGGCCATGACGGAAAGGTCCTTGACGAAGGCCACCAATACGGAGGAAAAAAATTCATTGATGGTTTCCACGTCCCCGGTAAGCCGGGTTACGATACGGCCCACCGGGTGCCGGGAGAGGAAATCCGTGGATTGGGAGGCGGTTTTCCTGAACAATTCCAGGCGCATATCCTTCATGACCCCCTGGCCTATGAGGGTGGTGGTCCAGGTTTGGATAAAGGTAAATACAAAAACAAAAATCAATATTAAAAATAAAAACAAAAACACCCGGAAGATACGCGAAAGGTCCCGGTCCCGGACTGCCCGAATTTCGGGAACCGAAAGGGAATAGAGGTCCCCGGTTCGGATGGCCGCAACGTCCCCTTCCCGGAAAAAAAGACCCCGGTGTT
Source organism: Spirochaetaceae bacterium (assembly GCA_031258625.1). Taxonomy (GTDB): domain Bacteria; phylum Spirochaetota; class Spirochaetia; order Treponematales; family Breznakiellaceae; genus JAIRMO01. The sequence continues at coordinate 910 of JAIRMO010000138.1, forward strand.
TTTCAATAACCTGTCCGGCGGGATCATCGGCGCGCAGGGAAAAGGCGTACCACGGATCGTCCAGGAGGATCCCCCGGGCCTTGAGGGTTTCTTCAAGACGGCCGGGGAGCCGGGTGTTTTGGTCCTGGGGGATAAAGATTAAGCCCCCGACGGAAAGGGCCTGGGGGGCCTTGAGGAGCCGGTCCAGGCTGTCCCGGGTCTCCTGATCCAGATTTCCTCCTTCCCGGGAGAGCCTGTCCCCGGAAATCGCGAAAAACCGGGCCAGGATGGCGCCGTCAATGAGCCGCTGTTCCAGGACCGGGATCACCAGTTCCCCCAGGGTGGAAACAATCAGGGTAAGGGCGGTGATGACCGCCAGGATCCGGTAGGGTTTTACATAGGAAAGGATACGCCGCACAATACCGCTGTTGTACCCTTTTACCACTTCCTCAACTTCAAAATAATCAGCCATGGCGCCCTCCCTCCTCTTCCGAAAACCGTCCCCCGGCGGTAAGCTGTTGCAGGGCCGCCATGCGGGCGTAAAAACCTCCCCGCCGGACCAGTTCCTGGGGGCTGCCGTATTCGGAAACCCGGCCCTTTTCCAGGACCACCACCAGATCCGCATAACCCAGGGTGGAAACCCGGTGGGACACGATGATGGTGGTCCGCGCCGGCCGGCCGGGCCGTTCCCGGCGTTCCTCCAGCAGCCCCATAAGGACCCGTTTTTCGGTTTCGGCGTCCACCGCCGACAGGGAATCGTCCAGGATAAGGATTTCGGGATCACCGATTATTGCCCGGGAAATGGCGACCCGCTGCTTTTGCCCCCCCGACAGGGTAAGCCCCCGTTCCCCGATGACCGTGTCCCCGCCTTGATGAAAGGTCTCCAGGTCCCGGTCTATAGCGGAAAGGGCCGCCGCTTTTTCGACCAGCTCCCCCTCGTCCCCGGGAAGGGCGGGGATCTTCTCCAACCCATACCGGATGTTCTGTTTAATGGAGTCGGAAAAAAGGTAACTGTCCTGGGGGGTTACCCCAAAAAGCCGCCGGAGTTCATCCAGGTTCCATTCCCCCACGTCCAGGCCCTGGACAAACACGCTCCCCGCCGGGGGATCGACCATCCGGGTCAGGGTTTTGATCAGGGTGGACTTCCCCGAACCGGTCCTGCCCAGGATCCCCACCACGGCCCCCCGCCGGATGTTAAGGCTGATATCGTCCAGCGCCTTGATCCCTTCGGTATAGGAAAAACTCAAACGCCGCAGTTCCACGATGTTTTCCCCGGGTACTTCAGGGGCCTGTCCGGGGGATTCGGGGGATCTGATAGCGGGTACGGTTCTCAGGACCTCATTGACCCGGGCCAAACTCACCGCCCCCCGTTGGATCATATTCACCATAAACCCCGTCCCCATGAGGGGCCATATCAACATCTGGAGGTAACTGAAAAGGGCCACCAAATCCCCGGGGCTCATGCTCCCCTCCACGACCCGCCCTCCCCCTACGAGGAGGACGATCAGGGTGGTAATCCCCGAAAGAAAAGAAATCAAGGGGAAAAAAATGCCGAATAGTTTAACCAGGCCCATATTGGCTTCCCGGTAATCGTCGTTGGTATCGGCGAATTTCTTTATAAACCACCACTCCTTGACAAAGGACTTTATCACCCGGATCCCCGCGAAGGTTTCCTGAACCGTATCGCTCATCCTGGAATAGGTTTCCTGGGCCTGCCGGAAACGTTTTCCCACCACGTTTCCAAAAAGGAGGATCAGGGCGGTAATAAAAGGGAGGGGAATAACCGCGGGAAGGGCCGTTTTGGCGTCCTGGATAAAAATAATCACCAGAATCGCCGCGGCCATCATGGTCCCATCCACAAAGGCCACCAACCCCATGCTGATGGCCTGGCGTACCGCGTTGAGATCATTGGTGGCCCGGGCCATGAGGTCCCCGATTTTGTTTTTTTGATAAAAATCATAGGACAGGGTCAGGAGGTGGGCAAACAGCCGTTCCCGGATCTCCGCTTCAATCCGCCGGGAAGATCCGTGGATAAAATAACGCCACAGGAAACGGCCCCCTGACAATAGGGCCATGACGGCCACCATACCCCCCCCAAGGGCCAATACGGCGTACCAATTAAAACGCCCCGAAGAAATCAGATCCACCGCGGCCCGGGTAAATTGGGGGATCGTCGCCTGGGCGGCATCGGTTATCACCAGGCACACAAAACCCCACAGGTAACGCCAACGGTACCGTCTCAAATAAGGGAAGAGGGTTTTAAATTCCTTAAAAGATGTTTTTTGCATCCTAGACCTTCTTGGATGGAGGCTCATCCTTTTTTCTTAAATCAGCCTCTAACTTGGCGGACCAAATGTCGAATTTCTTCTTCGTCAATTCCGCTTCCTCCCGATTCCCCAGGAGCGTATAAATACGCCGCAGGGCCCCTAAGAAATGTGTCCCCATTCTAAAATCCTCAATGCGGTGGGTAGAAAGCTCATACATTTCCCGGTACCGATCCGCCGCCCGGGCCAGGAGTTGTTCGACCAGCCGCAGATGGTACACCGTAGTTTCATAAAACGGGGACCGGGGATCCGTATTACCCAAGGCCTCTTTTAAATCCAGAATGTTTTTTGCCACCGCGGCATAACGGCCCTCCATATCCACAAAGGACCACCGCCATTTGGTATTGTCCCCATAGGCGTTTTCCAGGAGATCGATACACAGCCCCATCTTACGGATCAAAAGATGCCGCCGGGTAATGTCTATAGGCTCCAACGGGATCAACTTATCCTCATATTCCGAAAAGGGGGCGTCCACCCGGTTCGTAACGATCTCTTCCAAATAAATAATTCCCCTGTACAGGGATTTTCTCCCATCATTCAGGGCATCTTCGTTTCTATTTTTCAACATGGATTGGGAAATATTACTCAATAGAATATAATAGGAGGTAAGGTTGAGCATCTCATCCACCAGGGCGATCCGCTTAGAGGCGGGGGTTTCCGGCTCCTGTTGAATCGCCGCTACAGTTTTCTTTTCCTGTTGCAGGATCGCCTCAATAACTTCCCGATACCCCCCGGTTTTTTCTGAATAGAGATGACGCGCCTCGTTGGAAATTTTCGCCATAGATAACTCCGTTTATGTTAGGGCAACGCTGATTAACGTGTGGCTAATCAGCGTTGCCCCATTGTTATTCTCGTTTTTCTGTGAAAAACTGCGAAAAAACCACATTAAAGGAGCGCTAATTTATTCGCATTCGAATAAATTAGCGCTTCCTTAGGGGGCTGACCTGCCGTATTTGGTCAATAGTTCGTCCGCGTGGGCCAGGGCGGCGTGGGCGGCGGCGTCTCCGGCCAGCATCCGGGCAATTTCCTCCCGCCGCTCCCGGGTATTTAATACCGATACGGTGGTGACGGTCCTTCCGGCTTCACTCTTTTTTTCTACCCTTAAATGATTATCGGCGCGAACCGCGATACTGGCAAGATGGGTAATACAAAAGATCTGTTTTAATTTACCGATTTTGACCAGGTATTCCCCCACCGCAAGGGCCACTTCCCCTCCGATACCCGTATCAATTTCATCAAAAACCAGGGTCTCAATGGTATCCGCATCGGCCAGAACGGTTTTAATGGCCAGCATCACCCGGGAAAGTTCCCCCCCCGAAGCTATCCGGGAAAGCTCTTTGAGGGGCTCCCCGGCGTTGGCGGAAATGAGGAATTCCACGTCCTCCGCCCCCCAGGGGCCGCAGGTCAGGTTCCCCGGGCCTGGGCTGGAGCCGGGGCTAGAGCCCTTGGGGAGTACCGCCGCGGAAAACCGGGCCTGGGGCATACCGAGGCTCCCGAGGATCCCGGTTATCTTTTCCCCCAGTTTAAGGGCCCCGGCTTTCCGCTTGCCGCTTAAAGAAGCGGCCCGAAGGGCGATGTCCCGTTCCAGGGCGCCGATTTCGGCTTTGAGCTTTTCCCGGTTTTCCGCGGCCTGGGAAAGGGTCTCGATTTCCTTCTCCGCCTCCTCCCGGTAACGGAGGAGGGCCCCTTCATCCGGGGGATTCCCCGGGGAGGGAGGGGACGCATATTTCTTTTTGAGCCGGTACAGCAGGGCAAGCCGTTCCTCCACCGCTTCCAACCGTTCCGGATCGTACCGTAGGCCGTTCCGGTAGGAGCGGAGTTCTTCCGAGAGGTCTTCCGCCTCATAGTAGAGGTCTTCCAACCGTTTATACAACGCCGTAAGCTCCCCGTCAATAGCCGCGGCCCCTTCCAGGGCGGAACGGGACCGCCGGGCCAGGCTCAGGACCGACGGCTCCGCGTCAAAAAGGGAGGCGGCCGCCCCGTTTACCTGATCGGCGAGCTTTTCAAAGTCCGAGAGCCGCGCCGCTTCGGCCTCCAGTTCCCGGATTTCACCGTTTTTGGGGGCGGCCCGGTTTATCTCGTCCACCGCGTACCGCAGAATCTCGATCCGCGCCTCCCGGTCCCGCTCGGTGTGGAGGGAGGTTTCCATGGCTTTTTTACGATCCGCCAGTTCAAGAAAGACCCGGTTAAATTCCGCCGCCTCTTCCTCAAGCCCCGCGAAACGGTCCAGGTAACGGCGGTGGGTTTCCTTCCGTAACAGGGACTCGTGGGCGTGCTGCCCGTGGAGGTCGAAAAGACAGGCCATGGATTCCGCCAGGTCCGTCCGGGTCAGGGGCACGTTCTGAATATATATGGAACCCCGGCCGGAGGATTTTATATTCCGCCGGACGATGAGTTTCCCGTCCTCGGTTTCGATTTCCCGCTCCTTGAGCCAGGCAAGGAGGTCCCGGTTCTTGTCGTCCACGGATATCACCGCGGAGACCGCCGCCTCATCGCTGCCGGTACGGATCACCTCCGCGTCCGCCTTGGCCCCCAGCAAGAAACTCAAGGAGCCCACGATGATGGACTTCCCCGCGCCGGTTTCGCCGGTAAGGATATTGAGGCCGTCCTCAAAGGAAAGGGTGAGGTTTTCGATAAGGGCATAGTTCCGTACGGAAAGTTCCTCAAGCATGGGGACCTCCGGACCAATTTAATTTGGAACGGAGGACCCGGTAAAAAACCTCCCGGTCCGAGGCGATAAGCAGGGCCTGGTAGGGGGCTTTTTGTATAAAGATCCGGTCCTTTGGTTCCAGGGGCTCGGTTATCTGACCGTCCGCGGTTAACAATACCCCACTCCGCTGTTCCGCTTCAACCTCCACGGTGATGGTTTCATGGGCGGGTACCACCATGGGGCGGTTGGACAGGGTGAAGGGGCAGATAGGGTTGATGATGACCGCCTCTATTTCGGGGTCCAGGATGGGCCCGCCGGCGGCGGCCGAATAGGCGGTAGACCCCGTGGGGGTGGCCACGATGAGGCCGTCGGAACGGAAATGCCCTATCCGGATATGATCCCCCGGCAAGGCCGTCTCCGACGCCACCTGAAGCCGGATAAGTTTGGCAATCCCCGACGCGGAAATAACGGCGTCGTTCAGGCAGGCGGAACGGGCGGCGATCCGCCCCCGGCGTTCCACGGTTATTTCCAGCATGAGCCGCGGGGAAATCAGGGCCTCCCCCCCGCTCCACCGGTCAAAAACCTCCGCCCATTCATCGGGGGAAACCCCGGCAATAAAGCCCAGGGAGCCCAGGTTAATGGGAAGGATGGGGGTTCCCCGGGGGGCCACGGTCCGGGCCGCGTAAAGCACCGTACCATCCCCCCCCAGGCTGAAACACACGTCGTAACCCGGGCGGGGATCAAATTCCGAGGCGCCTTCATAGGTAAAAGCGGTAACTTCGATGTTTTTTTTGCCCAATTCCCCGGTGATTTTTTCCGCCAGAACCGGGGCGTTTTCTTTATGGAGGTTGACAATCAACAACGCCCGTTTTATTTCCGGCATTCCAACTTTGCTCCGTCTTTAAGGAAGGGATACGATGAGTTTTACCACCTTCCCGATTTCCGAAGAACCAAGCCTCGGGTACAGGGGGAACAGGACGGTCCGTAAGGACAGGGAATAACTCTCGGGGCACTGGGCCGGGGGGATTCCGCCGCTGCCGGCCACGGTATCCTCAAAGGCGCTTTCCACGACGATTTCCTTCCGTTTGGCATAGGCTTTAACGTCCTTCGCGCCGGTCTCAAGGATCAGGGGGAAGGCGTAGTGGTTGTATTCCGTATTCTCGGTTTCGCCGAACCGCTTATGCCGGGTCTGTAAGGCCGACTGGGTGTAGACCCGGGCGATTTCCTTTCTTTTTTGCAGGTTCTTTGCCCCTTCCCGGAACTGGACCATCGCCATGGCGGCATTCATATCGGGAAGGCACAATTCGGGCAGGGGGTCCAGGTTCCGCAATACCGCCGCGTCCCGGCGGTTCACCGCGTATAAAAGGGCCCCTCCCCCGGCGGTAAGCATATCCCGCTCCTCAAGCCCCAAAATAGTCAAGACCCCAAAGGAACCGGCCTTGGCCTCCCCCAAAAGGCCGCCGTAACCGCGGGAACAATCCTCAATTACCGGAAGCCCCAGGGCAATGATGGCGGGCATATCCGGCATAAAACCCAAAACATGGTGAACCACCAGACAACGGACCTCAAGCTCCGGGGGTTTCGCCGCCAGGGCCGCCTCAATGGTTTCCGGCCCCATGGTACAGGTTGAAGGGAGGACGTCGCAATATACGGGGACGAGCCGCAGGCTTTCGATAACCTGGACATAGTACCGGGGGGACAGGGCGGAGATCACCACCCCCTGCCCGTCCTGTAACCCCAGGGATTCCAGGGCCAGCCGCAGGGCCATGGCGGGGCTCCGCAGGGCCAAACTGTAATCATATTGAAGGTACTCCCGGGCGCCGGCGATCAGCAGCCGGCATTGATCCCCCGGGCCTATTTTATCCTCCACCAGGGCGGTAAGAACCGCGTCCATCTCTTTCCGCCTGATGGTCGGAGAATAGACTTCAATCTTCATGTAATACCTCAAACTTCGACAATCCGGCTTTTGTTTTTTAACTTACTTCAGCCTTGCCGATTTTATGATGTCAACGTACCTTTGCCGGAGAATTAAGACCAAAAAACACCGGTTTTACCCCGAATTCCGCCCGCTTTACCTTCTTAGTTCCGAGATCTTCTGCAATTCCTTGGGGTTAAAGAGGTCCCGGATATCCAAAATAATCAAATACCCGCTTTCCTGACGCACCACTCCCTGGATATACTCCGCTCCGATGCCGGTCAGCATTTGGGGCGGGGGTTGGACATCCTCTTTTTCTATGGTTACCACCCGGGAGACCCGATCGATAATAACTCCCAGCTTCATCCCCTCAATATCCAGGATAATAAACCCCGAAAGAAGCTCGTCTTCCTCTGAATTCAGGACTTTCTTTAAATGAAACCGTTTATGCAAATTAATAATGGGGATTATTTCACTCCGCAGGTTAAAAATTCCCTCTACATAGACCGGGGCATTGGGGATCGCCCTGATCCCCTGGACCCGGACTATTTCTTTAACATCCATTATATTAATCCCGTAGAGTTCTTCCCCAAGCTGGAAAGTGACTAATTGTTTTTGTTCCGCCATAGTAATTCCCTCTTTACCCCATTTTCCCTATTAAAACTTATTTGAAACTATAGATAAATGTACTATCGAATGGTATTTTCTTCAAGTGATTTATAGTGGATAATAATAAAAAGATTCGAGAAAGTCCGCGAAAACATTGCGGGGTAAGCCAAAAGAAGCGGCACGGCGTAGGCCCAGGAAAGGCCACGGTGACGGAAAAGGCTGGCGGCCGCCTTCGCCTACCGCCGGCGGGGGAAGGCGGCCGCGGCCCTCTCTTCCCCCGCCCCTTTACACTAAACTTGACCCATAAAAATTTCAAGCGGAATTTGTTTGGAATTTGAATTTTTTGAACCTTTGACTAATGCAAAACGGCTGGTCAATCCCATATACTTTCTATGAGACCATTACGGATACTGAAACAAAGGGTGTGGTACGAAATCCGTACCCGTGTCAACAACCGGGAACCGTTGTTCCGCTTAGGGACAGGCGCCGCGGCGACTGTCCCCAATAAGGC
>JAIRMO010000232.1 GCA_031258625.1 Spirochaetaceae bacterium
GCTGCTTGATATGTGATATTTTTTTGCCTAAAGCAGTATACTATTCCCGTTTTCTTTCATTGCGAGATCAGCCCCCTCACATGATTCTAAGTACACAATACCATAATGATCCTTTTGAGATCTAGTACTCTTGGCAAATGTTCAGACTTGCCAGTATAGCTAAAACGATGTTTTTATCCGGGGGTCAGGGCTTTAAGGAGGATCCGTTCCAGCTCACCATGGGCGGGGGACCCGTAGGCCCGTTCTTCAGGGCTCAAAAAAATTTTTTTGTCCAGGATGATTCCCCCAGGGGGCTGAGTCAGAACCAGGATCCGCTCCCCCAAACAAACAGCCTCCCGGGGATCGTGGGTTACCGCAAGGGCCCGGCGTTTTTCTTTTTGGAGAAGATCTAAGAGCAGATCCATAAGTTCCAGCCGGAGGGGAATATCCAGGGACTGAAAGGGTTCATCCAGGAGAATGAGGGGACCGGGGTAGGCAAAGGCCCGGGCCATGGAAACCCGCTGCCGTTCTCCCCCGGAAAGCTCATCAGGATAGGCCCCGGATTTATCCCCCAGGGAAACCATTTCCAGAAAATACCGGGCTCGGGCCTCAGCCTCCTTTTTCCCCAGAGACCCCTCAATGGGGATCATCACGTTTTTCAAGACCCTATACCAGGGGAGGAGCCGGGGCTCCTGAAAAATAAAAGAAACCGCTTCCTCCCTTCCGTTTCCCCCCGGCTTCTCCCCCCGGCAAATTTCCCCGGATCGGGGTTTTATAAGGCCGGCAATGAGCCGTAAAAGGGTGGTCTTGCCGCAGCCTGAAGGCCCCAGGATCACGATGGGGTTTCCCTCGTCCAGATCCAGGGAAAAATTTTCAAAAAGGGGGGGGGCGGTAAAGGTAAAAGTTATGTTTTTAAGAAAAAGACCGGGAGCCCTCATGGGGTAAGTCCCCGCTTTTTTAAGGCGGAAAGGAACAGGCTAAGGAGGGATTGGGAAAGGGCCGCGGCCAAAACCGTCGCCCCGGTCCAGGCAAAAAGCTCCGGGGTTTCAAGCTGGGCTTTTGCCTGCTGCATCCCCGTCCCCAGGGATCGGACGGGCTGTACCAGCACCTCCGCGGCGACCACCACCTTCCAACAGAGGGAAAGGGAACTCCGCAGCCCTCCCAGAATAAAAGGTGCCAGGGCAGGGATATAAAGCCGCCCCAGGGTTTCCGCCAGGGACAAACGATACACCCGCAAAAGTTCGACAAGCCGGGGATCCACCGCCCCTATCCCGGTCATGGTATTGGCGGCCATCACCGGAAACACCATAAGAAAAGCGGTAAACACCGGGGTCCGTTCCGAACCAAACCAGAGAAAGGCGATAAGGATCACCGCCATGACCGGGGTAGCGGAAATAACCGCAAAAAGGGGCCGCAAAAAGGCGGCGGCCCGTTTATCAAGTCCCGAAGCGATCCCCGCAAAAATCCCCAGGGGTACGGATATCAAAATCCCCAGGATCACCCGAAAAAAACTATTCCCCAAGGAACGAAAAAACCTTTCAGTCCTAACCAGGGCGGCAAACCGCGTAAAAACCGGCAGGGGTCCCGGGAAAAGCAGGATACTCCCTGAATACCGGGAAATAAGCTCCCAAAGAACGAGGAGCGTAAGGACCCCCAAAAAACCGAATAAGCGAACCCGTTCCCCCCCCCTCCGGTTGTTTTTTATCATCCCGTAAAAACCTCACTATATCCCGGGAACATTAAGATAAAAAGCGTCCGGCGGCAGGGCGCCTCCGATGGCAACGGGGGCAAATTCCAGAAAAATCTTGAAGAGGGCCTCCAGGGATGCCCGGGCTTCCGCCGCGGGAACAAACACATAATTACTCCGGAGTATGGCGGCGCTTACCACGGCGGCCCTGAGCCCCAGGTCGTGTTTCTCCACCAGAGCCCCCGCCGCCTGGGGATTAGCGGTAACCCACCGGATGGAATTTTTATAGGCATCCAGGATGATCCGGATCGCTTCAGGCCGGGACCGGGCAAATTCGGCGTCCACCACCAATACCGTCATGGGAAAATTCCCCTTACCCCCGGCGTTGATCCATTCGGCCTCAATATTGGCAACTTCCCGCAGGTCGGGTTTCCCGGTCCGGGCCATGGTAGCAAACGGTTCCGGGAGGAGGGCGGTGGATATCCGTCCCGCGATCAGGGATTGGGCGATTTCCGGGTAGGCCAGGGAATACCCCAGTTGTATATCCTTCCCCGGGCTTATCCCCCGGGCAAGGAGGATCCGCCGGAACACCAAATCCGGGGTCGCCCCCTGACCGGCTACCTCCACGGTCTTACCCCGGAGGTCCTCAATATTCCGTACCGCCGGATCGGAACTTAAAAGACTCAACATCCCCGCGCCGACCACCGCGGCGATTTGCAGGGGCTTTCCCCCGGAGGCTATCTTGGCGGCCACATTGGGGGGCAGGATCCCGACCTTGGCCTCCCCCGAAATAAACCGGGCCGCCAGGAGATCCGCCTGAGCCAGGGCTTCCAGGCGGACACTCATCCCCTGAATAACCGGCGGCTCTTCAAAGAGCCGGATCATCCCCACCCCGGATGGCCCTTTGATACCGTATATGGTAAGGGAAGACTGGGCGCCGAGGAAACCGGTCAAATATCCGAATATTAAAAAAAAGAATAATCCATACTTATACGATTTCATAGTTTTCACTCCTATTGGAATAGTAATATATCAGAATTATTGTCATTCCGGCAAGAGAGACCGAGGCGATTGTCCTGTTCCCTTATTATTGAACATTTTACTAAAATACGGTATTATTTAAACATAAGGAGAGCCGATGAAGGCGATTGAACTGGAAAAGGCCTTTGATCCAAGAGGTTTTGAAGACCGGATCTATGCCCAGTGGCAGAAGGCGGGGGCCTTTAAGCCCGGAGTTGGGGAAAACGCCTCCGGGACCCCCTATGTGGTGGTTATTCCCCCTCCGAATGTAACCGGGGTTCTTCATCTTGGGCATGGTCTTAACATCTGCCTTCAGGATATCGTGATCCGCTTCCACCGTATGCGGGGGGAACCTACCCTCTGGGTTCCCGGTACGGATCACGCGGGAATCGCCACCCAGAACGTGGTAGAGCGCCGGCTCAAGGCAAAGGGGTTAAGCCGTTCCGATCTGGGCAGGGAAAAATTCGTGGAAGAAACCTGGAAGGTCAAGGAGGAACACCACGCCGTCATCTCCAAACAGATTTCCCGCATGGGGGCCAGTGTGGATTGGTCCAGGGAACGTTTTACCCTGGACGAAGGACTTTCCCGGGCGGTGCGGGAGGTTTTTGTTACCCTTTACGAGCGGAATCTCCTCTACAAGGGTAACTACCTGGTCAACTGGTGTTGTTCCTGCGGTACCGCCCTTTCCGACGACGAGGTGGAACACGAGGACGCCCCCGGAAAAATGTATCATCTGAGATACCCGTTACTAGAAGGGGAGACCGGCTCCCCTTCCGGCGTTTTTATCGAACTTGCTACCACCCGGCCGGAGACTATGTTGGGGGACACCGCCGTAGCGGTTCACCCGGAGGATCCCCGTTACCGCGCCCTGGTGGGAAAACAGGCGGCTCTTCCCCTTACCGGCCGGAACATCCCGGTGATTGCCGATCCCTATGTGGATCGGGAATTCGGAACCGGGGTGGTAAAGATCACCCCAGCCCATGATTCCAATGACTGGGATGTGGGAAAGCGTCACGATCTTCCGGTGATCAACATCCTCAGTCCTGACGGCCGGCTCAACGACCATGTGCCCGAAAAGTACCGGGGTCTTACGGTAAAACAGGCCCGGGAAGCGGTCGTTGAAGACCTCAAGAGCGGGGGGTTTTATATCCGGGAGGAAGATATTACCCATGCGGTGGGGCACTGTTACCGCTGCCACACGGTGATTGAGCCCTTCCTTTCGGAACAGTGGTTTGTCAAAATGAAGCCCCTGGCGGAAAAGGCCCTGGCGGCCTGGGAACGGGGGGAACTTATCTTTTTTCCCCGGAAATGGGAAAACACCTACCGTCATTGGCTGCACAATATCCGGGATTGGTGCATAAGCCGTCAGCTCTGGTGGGGCCACCGGATTCCCGCCTGGTCCTGTAAGGACTGCGGCAAGATCTCCGTGTCCCGAACGGATCTTTCCCTTTGTCCCGGCTGTGGTTCAAAAAACATAGAACAGGACCCGGATGTGCTGGACACCTGGTTCTCAAGCTGGCTCTGGCCTTTCAGTACCCTGGGCTGGGAATCTTCCGGCAGTAATACCCCGGATCTGCGGGCCTACTATCCCACCACGACGCTGGTAACCGGGTACGACATCATCTTTTTCTGGGTCGCCCGGATGATCATGGCGGGGCTGGAATTTACCGGGCGGGTCCCTTTCCGGGACATTTACATCACCGGGCTCCTCCGGGATAAACAGGGCCGGAAGATGAGTAAAAGCCTTGGAAACGGGCTTGATCCCCTGGAGCTGGTGGATAATTTTGGCGCCGATGCCCTCAAGTTTACCCTGGCCTTTATGTGCGCCCAGGGGCAGGATATCCTTATCGACAAGGAATCGGTCAAAATGGGATCCCGGTTCGCCAACAAGATATGGAACGCCAGCCGGTATATCCTGATGAACCTGGAGGGCCGGAATTTGGTCCGGGAACCTTCCCTGCTTCCGGTGGATACCTGGATCCGGTCCCGGCTCAACCATGCGGTTCGGGCCATAGAAGCGGCGTTTCTTTCATATCGGTACAACGATGCCGCCCAGATCGCCTATGAATATTTTTGGAATGATTTTTGTGACTGGTATGTGGAAGCCACCAAAGGTTCCCTAAAAGAGGGGGATGAAACCGAAAAAGACCGGGCCGCCACGGTGCTGTTGGAGATCCTCTCCGAATCCCTGCGGCTGCTCCATCCGCTTTTGCCCTTTGTTACCGAAGAAATATACCAGAAACTCCCCAATACCGAAGGGCTTTTAATGACCGCCCCCTATCCCCGGTATGACAAAAGCCGGGAGGATCCCCGGGGGGAGGAACAATTCGCCTTCCTTCAGGAATTGATCCGGGCGGTACGGACCCTGCGGAGTGAATGTACGGTTCCGCCGGATAAAAAGATACGCCTCCTGGTACATCCCGATAAAAAACATAAGGAATTCCTCGGGGAAAACGCGGGCCTCGTAAAATCCCTCGCGGGTATTGGGGACTTGGAAATTGCCCTTCCCGACAAAACAGAGGGCCCGGTCCGGCCCAAAACTTCCATCGGCTTGGTCGGTTCGGGGTTTGAAGCCTTTGTATTTATCGCCGAAGCGGTGGATACCGCCTTCCTCAAACAAAAATTTCTTAAAGAAATCGAGAAAGATCGGGGGTTCGTTTCTTCCCTTAAAACAAAACTCGCCAATGACCGGTTCATAAAAAACGCCCCCCCGGAACTGGTGAAGGGGGAACGGGTAAAACTGGAGGATGCGGTAAAACGCACGGAAAAACTTGAATCCTATATCCGGGATATGGCGTAGGGATCCGGAATGACCACCGAAGAGATGCTCCGGCTGAAAGGAACTTTTCTCGCCCCCTATATGCAGCTTGCGACCGCCCTTATCGGTAAAGTCCGGGACGGCGGGGGAAATATGTTCCGCCATCAGATCGATACCATGGCGACCCTGATCGATTACGGTTATATTGATTCCATTCTACTCAAGGCTTCGGTGGTCCACGATCTTCTTGAAGACGTTCCCGAATTTAACCACAACCTGCTTTTATCCATTGATTTTGAAAGCCCCGCGGTGTACGATCTGGTTTTGGAGGTTACCCGTTTCCCCGAAGAAACCAAGGGGGAATTTCTTACCCGGATCTATGAAAGCGGGTCCCGGCCCGCCAAGATCCTAAAGGTGGCGGACCGTATATCCAATATGATCTCCCTGGGATTTGTGATAAACCGGGAATTTATCCACCGTTATACCGAGGAAACGGTCCGGTATATTTTCCCTATCGCCGAAGAGGTGGATAAGGCCATGTTTTCGGAACTGCAATCATTGGTGGAATCCCGGAGAAAATTTCTTTCTTTTATGTGAGGGATGAGGGCTTTGTCCCCGGGGTGTCGGAGCCGGCCGGCGATCCGGTTTCAAAATCATGATCCTTTCGGGCCGTAATATTGAAACGGCTTCCAATACCTTGGATTTTTTAGTGATTCAATATAAAGGTTGACAAGTACGGATAAATCTCTCAATATAAAAATATATGACCCAATCTTTAGAAGATTATCTTGAAATGGTGAGTTTCCTTGCCGACGAAGGGGAGGTCCGGGTGACGGATATCGCTTCCCGGCTGGGAGTATCAAAACCATCGGTACTTACCGCGTTAAAAGTCCTGGAAGAACAGGGGTTTTTGGAACATGAGCGGTACAGTAATGTGGCCCTCACCTCAAAAGGAATTGTCCGGGCCGCGAGTATTCGGGAAAGACATTATTTCCTTACCTCTTTTCTGCGGGACACCGTAGGGGTAAGCCCTGAAACCGCGGAAAAGGATGCCTGCAAACTGGAACATGTTCTTTCGGAAGAAACGTTAAAAAAAATGAAACTCCTTGCCAAGGCAAAGAAAAAAGATTAATCGGAAGGCCGGGAACTACCCCCCGCGGGGTCGTTGATGTTACCATACGGCATCGGTGGTAGTATCCTTGGATCGGGGGGTTAGGAAATTGCGGCGTGGATACCGAATTTAACGCCTATTATCGGGGGATTTACGGTTCCCGCTGGGAAGGGTTACGGGCAAGCCTTCTGGAACCTGCGGCTGCCGGGGCCTATACCGAAGGGCTCACCGCCCCCTATATGCTGGACAGGGCTTCGGTTCTGGCGGCCAGGACCCTCCGGCTTCCTTCTGAGGGGATCCTCCTGGACGCCTGCGCCGCCCCTGGGGGGAAAAGCCTGGTAATCGCTTCGGCGATGGGCCCTGAGGTACGGCTCTTATCCAATGAACTTTCCCATGAGCGGAGGAGGCGTCTCGTAACGGTTTTGGATCAGTACCTGGATACCAATCGCCGTTCCCGGGTGATCGTCTCAGGCTTTGACGCCGCCGCCCAAGGGAAAAAAAGAGACGACTGGGGCCGTTTTTCGGGGATCCTGCTGGACGCCCCCTGTTCCAGCGAACGGCATGTAATCCAAAACAAAAAGGCCTTGGAAAAGTGGAGCCCCGCAAGACCCCGGTTCCTCGCCAAACGGCAATGGGCCCTGTTGTCCGCTTCTTTTTTGTTATTGCAAAGGGGCTGTTCCCTGGTATATGCCACCTGTACCCTTTCCCCGGCGGAAAACGATGGGGTGGCTTCCCGGCTGCTAAAAAAATACCGTGACGAGGTTTCCCTGGATGAAGTTGACTTTAACGAAGGGGAAAAAACCCCATTCGGAAGGCTCATCTTGCCCGATGCCGCGGGGGGGATGGGCCCCATGTATGTGGCACGGTTCAGAAAACACTGACGCCTTGTTATCCGCCCCGGTGGTATTCGATTTTCCAAAGAAATAAGCCCTGGGGAGGGGCGGTGGGACCGGCGAGGTTTCTTACCCCCGATGTCAGGAGTTTTTTAAATTCCCCGGGAGGCAGCCCCTTCTCCTCATAATGCAGCAGGGTTCCCACTATAGAACGGACCATTTTCCATAAAAAGGCGTTGGCCCGGATTTCAAATACCAGCATATCCTGTTGAACAAAAAAAATTGCCTCGAAAATATACCGAAATCGGGAAAGGCTGAGGTCCCGGGGAATGGCAAAAAGTGAACAGTCCAGTTCCCCATGGAGCAGCCGGGCGTAGTCGTTAAGGAGATCCAGCCGGGGACGGCGCCGGAGCTGAAGGCTGTACCGGAGCTCATGGGGAAGGGCGGGACGGCCGCAGATGAGGTGGTACCGGTAGGTTCGGGACCGGGCATCAAAACGGGCGTGAAAATCCCCCAGGGTTTCCCGGGCTTCCAGGATTCGTACATCCTGGGGGAGGAGGCTGTTGAGGGCGGGGACAAACCGCATTGCCCCCATCCCCCTGGGGGGGGTAAAAAAATTAGCCACCTGCCCTACCGCGTGGACCCCGGCATCGGTCCTCCCCGAACCGGTAAGGATTATTTCTTTTTTGTGCAGCTTCCCCAGGGCGTCCTCAATGACACCCTGGACCGTCCGTTTTTTTTCCCCGAATACCCCGGGGTCCCCCCGGCCCTGGCTTTGCCACCCTGAAAACCCGGTACCGTCATAGGCTATAAGGAGCCGGATGTTTCGCAGGGCATCAGGGGATTCACTCATCGGTTTCGTTTAGTTCTTTATTGATATTTTCGTAGAGATTCCGGGCATGTTCCAAAAGCGGACCCGGTTTACTTTTCGAGGATTTTCCCAGACCGAAAATTTTGGCGATAGTCCGTTTTGCTTCTCCCAAAGAAGCGGCCCGCAGAACAGGGTCCTTCCGGGGGCCGTATTTTAATTCAAGGAGGGCCGAGAGATACAGGGCCCCTTCGTAGGCGTAATTTTTATCTGTGTCGGGGCCGAAAAAGGAAATACCCGAAAGGCTTTCCTGCCCGTTCTGCTCCCTTCTAATCGCCTCATTATATAAAAACTGGGCTTTTTTCTTGAATAGCCGGGAAAGCCAGTCGTAATGCTGACCCGGATTTTTTTTATCTATTTCTTCAAAGAGCCATCCCGCCCGGAGGGCGGCAATGCCCTGTTTAATCGTGGGAGAAAATTCCTCTGGATAAAAGTCATAACACCGGAGGACCAGGTACTGGGACGCGGTTCCTTCGGTTAATCCCCGGGGCGCGTAAAAATCTATCTTGGGAAAGATCTGTCCCAGGTCGGTAATCCGGTTTTCCTTATCCTCCGCGACCTTTTGTTTGGCCTCCGCCGGCAGATTAACAAAATCCTTGTCTGTGGAAGCAAACCAACACTCAGGACAGACCGTAGCCTGATATGCCAGGGGATAAATATCGCCGTATTTTACCGACGGTTCATAGAGCCGGTGGAGCTCATCGGTAATGGCCCCGGCGATAAGCCTGCCTGAACCTGATAGGAGTTCTTCTCGGTGAAAAGTAGTTTCACATACAGGGCAAACATACTCTTCTTTTGATTGGAAAGATATTTTTAACTCCCGTTCCTCATTCATGGCAACCTCCGGTTACGAGCCTTCCAGGACCACCATAGCTATGGCATTATCCTTTTCGTGGGTTAAGGAAACATGAACCCTGCCCGCTCCGCTCCGCCGTAATGCCTCCCGGGCGGTTCCAAAAACTTCAATTTCAGGTCGTCCATTGTGGCGGTTCACCACCATAATATCCTTAAGAACTATACCAGCCAAACCCGTACCCAAGGCCTTCCCGAAAGCCTCTTTAGCGGCGAAACGGGCCGCCAAAGAAAGCATTGCCCCGTTGCCCCTGGACAAGGCGGCGGAAAGCTCCTCGGGATGAAAATACCGGTTCAGCAATCCGGGGGTAATCCGCCAGTGTTCCATCCGGCGGACATGGACCACATCTATTCCAATACCGATAATCATATCCGGGCCTATGGTTGGGGATTATCGTAAATATAAACCCGCACTTCTTCGGGTTCACTCCGGGTAAGGGCGAACAGGGGTGGTATATTTACCTGTACCGGCAGGGTATATTCCCCCCTTTGAGTGATACCGGAACAATCGAGGGTCAAAATAGTTCCCCCGGGGGTATAGGCTTCGAGATCCTTCTGGGATCCCTCAAGACGGATACTGCCCGTGGAGACCTCCGGTTCCGCCCTGAGGGAATCCTCCAACCCAATAACCTCAATGGGGAGTTCCTCCAGGGTTCGGATCATAATGGCCTCCCTGATAAAAGCCTTAAATTCCGCAACCCCGTTCCCCTGGACGACGATCCGGGATTCCCGGTTTAAAACACGGACGGTGGTGGAAAAATCGGCATTCCTGCCGCTCAGTTCCACATATTCCGTGACAAGCTCCGAAATGCCGGTTATGAGTTTTGAGGGGCCCTCAATGACCACTTGGGTGGGTTCCAGGGTATAACTGACCAGTTCATAGCCGCTTTCTACATATCCTTGATACCGTGGGATAAGGGATACGGATTTGCTTACTTTACGATCCAGTTCTACCGAGATCTCCAGGGGATCCACCCCGATTTCCAAAGGATCTACTCCCAGGGCGGTTCCTTTTTTACGGATCTCCACCGGCGCCCGGTAATTTCCCGCTTCGGTATAGTTACCCAGATCCAAATAGGCTTCAATATCTTCTTCCACGATGGGAAATATACTGTTCGCGTCCCCCCGGAGGGTTACCCGGACCATCCGGGGATAGGAACTGGAAGGAATTAGATCCTCAAAGGTTTCGATATTCAAGGGAACAGAAAAAAAACGTTCCTCCAGAATACTCATCCGGTGGAAAATAAACAAAATGATAGCCAAAGCCACAGACAGAACTTTGGCCGGCCAATTTTTAACCGCCTGGGCGAATAACGTTCTACTGTTCAACAAAAACATCCTTTCCGTCATCCAGGCTGTCCGATACGGGGGATACCGGTTCCGCCGATCTTCCCCATACGCCTTGATCCAGGAATTCCTTTAATTTCCGCTGGGCTTCGATAGGAGAAAGATCGTAATATAATTTTGTATCAAAGGCCAGGGAAATAGCGCCGGTTTCTTCGGAAACCACGAGGATAACCGCATCGGATTCTTCGGACATTCCCAGGGCGGCCCGGTGTCTGGTCCCAAAACTTTTTCTGATGTCCTGCTGTTCCGAAAGGGGCAGAAAACAACCCGCCGCAGCGATCCGCCCGTTTTGGATAACCATGGCCCCGTCATGGAGGGGCCCGTCAAATTCAAATACCGTTACAATGAGGCTGGAAGAAATTTCCCCGTTTATTCTGGTACCGGTATCGATAATGTTTTTAATATTGATCCGCCGGGGGAATACGATCAGCGCGCCCCTTCGCTGCTGGGATAAAATCTCCGCGGCGGTTATCACCGCTTCCAACTGACCAAGCCGGGGTTTACTGTCCAGGCGGAATAATTCTCCCCGGCCGATTCGGAGCATGATCTTCCGCAATTCCGGCTGAAAAACAATGGCAATGGCGATAAGGAGACCGGGGCCGAGGATATTCAAGATCCATTGCAAGGTATTCAGCTTGAATAAAAAGGCAATACCATACACCAGGGCAAGAAAACCCGCCCCTTTTACCAGTTGTATTGCCTGGGTTTTTATTAAAAGATCATAGGCCTTATACAATAAAAAAGCGAGTAGGGTAATGTCTATTACGGGGCGGACCAGATTATAAACCGTGGTAAACCGCTGAAACCATTCCATATTTTAACCGTAAAAGATCCCGGGGATCACGGATTGGGGATAAAAAGAGACATACCTTTTTATCCATCAAAAAGCCCCCCCATGGCAACACTATTTATTCTTGTGCCGATTTTTTCTAAGTTTTTTCTTTCGTTTGTGGGTTGCAATTTTTCTCAGTTTGCGTTTTCTTCCGCAGGGCACTTCGGCGTCTCCTTAATATTAAAATAACCTCTCTCACCCCTATAAAACCTCGGGAACAGGGAAGTTTGATTATTATGGAATACTTTAGGCAAAAGGTCAATAGGCCGATGGAAAAGGATGATCCCGGGACATACAGGAATTCAAAGTTTAAAAAAAAGGCTCGTTCAATCTAAAAATGACCAAATGGTTTTGAAGGATATGGTCATCTTAATTATATTCCGTAAACCACCGGCTATGCCGGTGAGACTTGAAAAGGCTATGCCGTGCCGTGCGTGATACGAATTGCACGAAGAAATGAATAATACCCCCCCAGAAGTCATTGACCGGAACAACCAAGGGAATATAAAAGAAGAAAATGTAAATGAGCCAAGAACAAGAAGAACAGGAATGAAAAACAAGGCAATGTAGCAAAAAAGGGTAGGGGAGAACCGGGTTTGCATAGAACACCGGATAAATGCCCCCT
>JAIRMO010000026.1 GCA_031258625.1 Spirochaetaceae bacterium
GCGCCGTGATACCGGGACTCAAAAACACGCGTACGCGTGCGTTTCTAGGGCGGGGGTGGCGGCGGGCAAATAACGGGGGGACCCTCCGGGGGGAACCGCTATTTGCCCGGCCGACAGGCACCCGATAAGCGCACGCTCCAGCATGTTGACGAAATAAGGCGCCACGGCGTAGGCCCAATAAAGGCGGCTGTTTAGGCCAAGGTATCAGGCCGCCCCCCGGAAGTTTTTTTAGGCGTCTTTTCTCTTCATGCCTATTTAAACTTTGAATTGCTGTGTTTAAAATGGTTCAATTGACAGAGGATCCATTACTTACTATGATATAGAAATAGGGGCGCGTGTGGTTAAAACAAAACAAAAGTACTGGCTTATTGTTGTCTTCCTTGTTTTTATTTTGTATGTTTTTATTGGCGCCCAGCCGATACCGGTAGAAACCATTCTGACCTCCCAATGGCTGCGATCCCTTGAGTCCGATTATCCTGATTTTGAAGATCCCGGCGTCCTTATCCCCTTTGAACTGGGGGGGCGTTTTGGTTATGTCGGTACCCGGGGCGATTTTACCCTTAACCGGGTTGCCCAGGGATATGTCTCCCTTTCACCGGAGGCATGGGCGGAATATCAGGCCCTGCCTGAATCCCTGGATATTCGGGACCCCCAAAACATCCCGATAATAACCATAAAAAATAGCCGGGGGTATCCTAAATTTTTGGACGGCCGGATATTTATTATTAACCATGAGCAAATGTCCCTCTCTTTAGTGGATGAATCCGGTACCATACAATGGACCCATGATTTTGCCTCCCCCCTTACGTATATGGATGCCGCCGCCGGTCTTGTATTAACCGGTTCCCTGGACGGTACGGTGGAACTTTTGGATGGCGGCGGCGGTTTGGTTTTCCCCCCCTATGAACCGGGGGGATCCCGGTATTCGGTGATCCTGGGCTGCCGTATATCCCAGGATGGTTCAAAACTGGCGATAGTATCGGGGATAGATCCCCAGCGGTTCCTCCTTTTAGAGCGGTTTGGGGATTCTTACAAGGTTATTTATCATGAGTTTTTATCGGAAGGGTTCAGGCGGGAAGTACATCTTGCTTTTATTGATAATGACCGCCGTATTGTTTTTGAACGTAAAGGGGGACTGGGGATCTATACGATTCAAACCAGGGAGAGTTTGTATTTACCCCTGAAGGGGGATATCTATGCCATAGACGGCAGCGGTAATGACGGTCTTCTGTTTATTATTATCGCGGAATCGGAGCTGCGGAAAAATTTGGTGGTGGTCCGGCTCCCAGGAACTAAAATTATTGAAGCCCCCTTTACCAGTCAAACCGCGTTTCTTGGCCGTCAAGGTTCTCAGATTTTTATCGGGGGAGGTACCACCATGGCTTCCTTTGAGCTGGATAAAAAATGACCCCCGCCAGCGGATTTCAGGCCCTCAAAGCGGGGAGCAGGAAGGGAATCCCGCTCTCCCCTTCGCCCGCCCCCGGTAAACGAAGGAGGGAGCCGCGTATTCTAAGGGAGCCGCGCTCCGGGGGCCTGAACCCCCCTATGGGGGTGGGGGAGGTAATGAAGAAATCAGGTCCCCTTTGTTTTTTCCTCCTGTTTTTTTTGGGGGAGGTAACGTTTTGGGGGATTACCGCGCTTTATCCCATGGATTGGCCCGCGCCGGATGCCCCCATTATCCGTAATTTTGGATGGAACGATGGGGGCGATCCTACCTTAGGTAATGTTTTTATGACCGAAGGGTTTATCCGGGCCGCGGATAAGGGGGAGTTGCTTTTTTATCACAGCCCCTCCAATACCGCATCGGTACTGCCCTCTCCCTTAGGTTCCTGGATAGCCCTGGAGCATGGGGATGGGATCATCGGGATATACAGCCGTTTTAAGGACGCCGCGCCCCCCCCCGCTTCTCCTTATATAATAAAGAAAAATATGGTCATTGCATCGGCGGGTCAATCGGGATGGACAAATCAGGGGGGATTTTATTTTTCCCTGTTTGATCGACGGGAGCGGCGTTGGGTTAATCCTTCCATGATAATTACTCCCCCGGAGGATACCCGGCCGCCCCAGATCCAATCGGTGAAGCTGAAAAATGACCGGAACAACCTGATCGATCTCTCCCTGACAAAAACCATACGCCAGGGCCGGTATACGGTTCAGGTGGCGGCATCGGATATCCGGATGAACCCCAATGAAACGCCCTTGGCCCCCTACCGGATTGTATGTTCCCTTAACGGGATCGAGATTGGGGTTTTAAATTTTGAGACCTTTTCGACCCGGGACGGGGTATTGATGGTATATCGTAACAGTTTGGTCCCGGTCCGGCAGGTTTATGTTCCTAATTCGGCCTTCGAGATCGGTGAAGCGGAGTTTATCCGGGGACAGGCGACCGTGACTATTATCGTCCAGGACATCACCGGAAATGTCCAAAACAACCTCTACCGCTTTCAGGTGGAATAAGTGGGTATGGGGCCTATTAAAACCTGGTCAACCCCGGTACGGGATGAGGACTCTTTGTCCATCCCCTGTGCTATATGCGGTTCCCGGCGATTCCGGCCCCGGCTTTCCTGTGAGGGTTTTTCGTATGTCGCCTGCGGCGGGTGCGGCCTGGTCCAAATAAATCCCCAGCCCCTGAACCGAAGGGTGATGGACCGGTACCGGGAAGATCACGGGGAAGCCTATCTTTCTTATGAGCTGGCTAATGAGGCTTCTTTTTTACGGCTCCAGGAGTTAGCCCTGGGGGATGCCGGTTTTTATGAATGGGAAAGGGGGTTGAACAAGGAGCCTCCGCCCTGGGCGCTGGATGTGGGTTGTGCCACGGGTTCCCTGCTTTGCCTCCTGCGGGAACGGGGCTGGCAGGTCCGGGGGGTGGAGATCAGTACCCCCCAGGCGGAATACGCCCGGCTGAAGCGGGGGCTTGATGTCCGGGGGCTTCCTTTGGAAGAAAACAATTTTCCGGAAAATGAATTTACCCTGGTTCTGGCTTCCCATGTGATCGAACACCTAAACGATCCCGCAACCTTTGTCAGGGAAGGGTATCGGATCCTCTCCCCAGGGGGGCTTTTTTTGGTTACCACCCCGAATATAGCCGGGTTCCAGGCCCGGTTCTTTAGAAGCCGTTGGCGTTCCGCCATATTCGACCACCTGTACCTCTTTTCGGTTAAGACCCTGTCCCAACTGCTCCTCCGGACCGGGTTTGGTATTGAGCGGGTTGTTACCTGGGGAGGGCTGGCGGCGGGTACGGCTCCGGGGCCGCTCAAACGCTGGGCTGACCGGGGGGCAAAAAAATTCGGCTGGGGGGATGTGATGCTTATTCGGGCGGTAAAAAAGGGTAACGCAAATCTTGCCCCTGCCATTAGTCCGTTACTTTGAATTGCGGTGTTTGAGCGGAATTTAGTTGAAAACTGAAGTTTTTGATCAACCCAGTAAAGCAAAACGGCTGGTCAACCCCATATACTTTCTATGAGATCATTACGAGTATTAAAACACGGGATGTGGTACGAAATCCGTACCCGTATCAACAACCGGGAACCGTTGTCCCGCTTAGGGACAGGCGCCGCGGCGACTGTCCCCAATAAGGCCCTGGCCCTGTTAGCTAAGGTGTTCCGGGAGACGAAACGCCGGTTTGTCTTCGAGATTCGGGGGCTGTGTGTGGAGGACGACTGGCTGACGTTTTACATTAAACCGGCGGATGGGCTGGAACTACCCGCAATCATGAAGTGGCTGAAACAGGTGTTTGCCCAGCGGTACAACCGGGCGGAGGGCCGGATCGGGCATATCTGGGGGGACCGGTATGGGTCGCG
>JAIRMO010000029.1 GCA_031258625.1 Spirochaetaceae bacterium
TCGGATTGGTTCTTCGAGAGGGGTTGAAGGGGGAGAGACAGGGATAATCCGGCGGTTACCAAAATCATACGCCCGTATAGCGGGAAGGTTTGAGGGCTTTTTTACTCCCGCTTCTTGAAGACGGCCGGCTTTGTTTTTGAATTCGGAATTGCTGCATCGAGCCGGATCGGGAATTCCGAATTCAAAAAATTGCCAAAACGGAAAACAGGGAACAGCCTCTGACTCCGGGCTATGCTTCCATTATGGCACATATCCGGTACCCGGGGTCTGACCCCGTACCCCATATATGGCATACCATATCCGGTGCCCGGGGTCTGACCCCATACCCCATATATAGCGTATCATAGCCCGTATACCAGGTATGTCTCAAGGCAAACAGTACCCCAACGGCCGGCCTAAAACGAGCATCCCGGCAGGATCAAACCTATGGATTGTCGGAATTTGCGCCCCTTTATTTTTTTTTGAAAACATGATAAAATAAAGAGGTTTTAGGTGGCGGTTTTAAGACCCGGTCGGTTTTGAAACCGGTTCGGATATCTTGGGTTTTTCAACAATGGTTGAAGGCGGCTTTATACGATGAAACGAATTTTTAGCGGTCAAATTGTACCGTATCAGGGCAAAAAAATATGCCCCGGATTTTAAGTTATGATCCTCATCCAATGCCGGGACCTGTCCTTTGCCTATGAGGGGACCCCCGCGGTAAGGGGGCTTAATTTTACCGTAACCGAGGGGGATTATCTGGGTATCACCGGGGAAAACGGCTCCGGTAAAAGCACCCTGATCAAGGGTATTTTGAGACTTAAAGCGCCCCAGGAAGGGGATTTACGGATGGAGGGGCTTAAACCGAATGAAATCGGCTACCTCCCCCAATACCGGGCCGCGCAGATGGATTTTCCCGCGGGGGTCCACGAGGTGGTTCTTTCCGGGCGGCTCAGTAGCCGGGGGATCCGGCCCTTTTATTCCCGGGAGGATAAAAGGGCTGCGGACGCCAATTTAGACGTCCTGGGGATTGGGGAACTCCGGGACCGGTGTTACCGGGAACTTTCCGGAGGGCAGCAGCAGCGGGTCCTCATCGCCCGGGCCCTTTGCGCGGGCAAAAAGCTCCTGATCCTGGATGAGCCCGCCGCGGGGCTCGATCCGGTGGTAACCGTGGAGCTTTACCGGACCCTGCGGCGGCTCAACCGGGAGGGAGGGCTCACCATCATCATGGTTTCCCACGATATCCCCGGGGCGGTACATTACGCCGGCCATATCCTCCACGTAGAAAAGGATCAGCTTTTTTTCGGAACCAGCGCCGAATACGCGGCCTCCCCGTTGGGGAAGCGTTTTTTGGGCGTCCCCCAGGAGGCATTATGATCGACCTTTTAATGGAAATGTTTTCCTACGCCTTTCTGGTCCGGACGGTTGTCGTGGGGTTCCTGGTATCCCTCTGCGCCTCCCTTTTGGGGGTGAGCCTGGTCCTGAAGCGGTACTCCATGATCGGCGACGGCTTGTCCCATGTGGGGTTTGGGGCCCTGGCCATTGCCACGGCGATGAACGCCGCGCCCCTGGCGGTGTCCATTCCCATTGTGGTAGCCGCGGCCTTTCTCCTGCTCCGGCTCAGCGAGAACCATGTTATCAAGGGGGACGCGGCCATCGCCATCGTGTCCACCGGGGCCCTGGCCCTGGGGGTGATGGTGATCTCCGTCACCACCGGGATGAACACCGATGTCTGTAACTACCTTTTCGGCAGCATCCTGGCGATGAATAAAAACGACGTTATCCTAAGCGTCATCCTGTCCGTAACGGTCCTGTTCCTTTTTGTTGTTTTCTACCATAAGATTTTCGCCGTTACCTTTGACGAGACCTTCGCCAAAGCCACGGGAACCAAAACCGGGGTGTACAATATGCTGATCGCCTTCCTCACCGCCATCACCATCGTGCTGGGGATGCGGATGATGGGGGCCATGCTTATTTCCAGTTTGATTATCTTCCCCGCCCTTACCGCCATGAGGGTCTGCAAAAAATTTAAAACCGTAACCCTCTGCTCCGCGTTGGTTTCGGTGATCTGTTTTTTTATCGGAGTGGTGATCTCCTACCTCTACGCCACCCCCACCGGGGCCAGTGTGGTGATCATCAATATTTTGGCCTTCCTCTTGTTTTGGGGAATCAAAGTTTTTAAAGGGAGTTTTCAACGATGAAAAAAAACGGCCCCTTCCCGGCAGCCTCTTGTACCGGCGGATTTCGGTATCGGTTTACGCGCCCTTGGGGCAAAGCGCTGGGGCTCATCCTGCTTGCGGCGGCCCTGGGCGGCTGTGGGAACCGGATCGGCCCGGTCCCAAAAAACCAGGTCGGTACCCAATCGGTGATCATCCCCGGTTATTCCGGTACGGCTTCCGTTGCCGGGGCTATTGATGCCGGCGGTTCCGGGGATCCCGCGGCAACGGAAACGGCAAAAAACCACGGGGTCCTGGAGAAGGGGGCCGTTACCCGGGCCTCGGGGGATATAATCGAAATAAAAGAAAAGATGTTTATCGCCCAGACCAATGACGTTTACCTTAACCCGGAGGATTATTTGGGGAAAACCATCAAGCTGGAGGGGCTTTTTAAATCCGAAACCGGTTATAACAACACCTATTGTTTTGTCATCCGTTACGGACCGGGCTGCTGCGGCTATGACGGAAACGCGGGGTTCGAAGTGGCCTGGGACAATCCCGGCCCCGGTCAGGAAAAGTACCCCGAAGAAGACGCCTGGGTAGAAGCGGTGGGGACGCTGGATAGTTACGATGAAGACGGATACCCCTACCTGTATCTGTCCCTCGCCTCCCTCACGGTTAAGCAGACCCGGGGGGCCGAATTTGTTACCCAGTAGGGGTCGGGCAGGTAAAAGCCTTTCCCCGGCCCCGGCGGGTACGCCCCTCACACCGTTGCTGAGTGCAGGATAAACGCTCAAGGATTTGCATCCTCCTCCTTTGGGCGCGTTTCCGGCGGGGGCCTTTTTTTCGCTAGACAAGCGGTAAACAGGCGGCAGACGATTCCATGCGTTTGTCCTCGGCCGGGTGTCTTGCATAAGGTTTTAAAAGAGGGTAATATCATCATATTATGGTATGGTTCCGGGTAAAAAAACGGCTGTGTCTCGTTTTAGCCTCCGCGCTTGTTTTCGTCATAATGGGGGCCTTTACCTTTGCGGCGGTAGAACCCTTTGTTTCCGGGGATTTTGAAGACCGGGGGCCGATATCTGAGGGCTTTTTCTCCCAAGTGGACTATACCGTTGATTGTCTGGCCGAAGGCGTATCCATAATGAACAAGGCCAGGGGGGCTTCATTTTCCCCGCTGCGGGGCGTAATATCCCTGGAAATAAAAAACATCGGAACCGCCCTTTCCCATTGTTCGTTGAAGACAATCGAAAAAACGAATCATCTTACCATAAAAAACCCTATTCTTTTAAAACTCAGAATCTGATCCCCGTCTTTTTTTAAGCGCCTTTTCTCGTTTTAGAATTCTCAAAGGGAGAAAACCGAGCATCTTCCAAAACCCGGTTGGTTTTGGAACTGCCTCAACTAGAAAAAAGACAGGAGATATACTCATGAAAAATCCATGGAAATTTTTTTGGAGATTTTTTGGACTCGCCGTATTGGTGATGTTCGTCCTGGCCGTTGTTTTAGGTTTAGTAAAACACTCCGTTGAAACTATCTACATCATCGTACAACAAACAATCGCGGTTGCTTTTGGGATCTGCGGATTCATCGGTTTTGTGATAGTGCCCATAGACCTGTATCTTGAGGAAAGAAAGCAAGAGAGGATGAACCGTGTTATTGAGTGATGTTTTTGATAAACGGTTGATACTGCCGGACCTTAAAAGCAGCACGAAGGAGGCGGTTTTTGCGGAGCTTATTGAGGCGATAGCTGCGGTACATCCTGAATTTGACCGAAAGGAAATGTTTTCGGTAATCCAGGAACGGGAAAACAAAATGAACACCGAGATAGTTCCCGGTGTTGCGATACCTCACGGCTGTTACCGGGGGACAAACAAGGTGATCGGCGCCATAGGAATCTCAAAGGCCGGCGTTAACTACGACGCCCTTCGCCGGGAACAGATTCATTTCGTGTTTCTTATTTTAATGGGCGAGGCGTCCCGGGAAAAACACCTCAATGTGTTAAACCGGATCTTATCCTTAATTAATTCCGGGGCCCTGGCCTCTATAGGGAACGCGGAGAGTACTCAGGAAGTGTACGACATCCTGTTCCGGTTCCGGTAAAACCAGGAGGAAACATAGGGGAACGGCCTTTACGGAACCGCGTGTTTTTTCCGCGTAACCTGAGTCGCTACCCCCCGCGGGTCATGGGGGCTGCCCGGGGGCTCCGGAATTATCAAAAAATCCCATGCTGCCGATAATAAGCCATGGGGATAAAATTTCCGGGTTTTTTTTTCTTTCTCGTGAGCGTCCTTTCCGGGGGTAGTGTTTTTGCCGCCATACCCATCACCCCCTCCAGGACCGCTTCGCCCGGGGAGGTCCGATCCCGGGTACTCGCCGCGGCGGAGCAATACCACGGTACTCCCTACCGTTACGGAGGGATGGACTACCGGGGCCTGGACTGTTCCGGCCTCATCTACCGGAGCTTCCGGGACGCCCTGGGTATAGAGATCCCCCGGACGACCGCCGGCCTCCACGCCTGGGCGGAGCCAATCCCTGAGGCGGACCTTATGCCCGGGGATCTGGTATTTTTTAATACCACCGGTCCCCTGTCCCATGTGGGCCTCTACGCCGGCGGGGAAACCTTTATCCACGCCGCTTCTTCGGGGCAGAAAACCGGGGTGATATATTCCCGCCTCAGCGAAACCTACTGGAAACGCACCTTCGCGGGGGCCGGAAGGGCCCTGCCGCCGGAGGATGCCCCTGCCCGGCCGGCCCCGTTCCGCCCGGCGATCCCCGCGGCCCCGGCGCCCCTCCCGGAACGGGATACAACCGCCGCCGGGGAGGGACCGGGCCGCTTATATCTAGGTTTCGGCCTGGCCCCTTCCTGGAGCGGCTTAGGGGAGAACAACCTTTCCTTTGGGGGGGCGGCCGCCCAGGCCGGGATCTTTACCCCCGTCTTCTCGCTGCCCCTCAGGATCGGCCTGGAAATCCGGCCCCAGTGGGACGCGGCCCTGCACGTTTTTCGGCTCCCCCTGACGGTTTCCGTCGGTTTTAAGGATATTATCAGGGTTTTCGCGGGCCCCGCCTTTACCGTCGGGACGCCGGTACTTAACACCCCTGACGGGAAGCGGCGCTATACCGAGGGGAACGGGTGGCTGGGAGAAATAGGCGTCTCGGCGGCGCCCGTTTCCTTTGAACTCCCCGGCGGGGCTCTTGCGGTCTACGGGGAGATTGCCTGGCAGTCCTATGTTAAGGATCCCTCCATGGAAAACAACTGGCAGGCTGATGTGGGGGCGGCCCTGCGGGTTTCCACGGGATTACGGTATGTCTTAAAGCTGCGGTAGCTTCGCCCCCCTTATGGGCTAAACTTGACCCGCAAATTTTTGCCCCCGCCGCTGGTCCGCCGCTTCGAATTGTGGTGTCTTGAGCGGAATTTATTTGAAAACTGAAGTTTTTGATCAACCCAGTAAAGCAAAACGGCCGGTCAAGCCCATATACTTTCTATGAGATCATTACGGATACTGAAACAAGGGGTGTGGTACGAAATCCGTACCCGCGTCAACAACCGGGAACCTCTGTTCCGCTTAGGGACAAGCGCCGCAGCGACTGTCCCCAATAAGGCCCTGGCACTGTTCACCCGGGTGTTCCGGGAGACGAAACGCCGGTTTGTCTTCGAGGTCCGGGGGCTGTGTGTGGAGGACGACTGGCTGACGTTTTATATCAAGCCGGCGGATGGGCTGGAACTACCCGCAATCATGAAGTGGCTGAAACAGGTGTTTGCCCAGCGGTACAACCGGGCGGAGGGCCGGATCGGGCATATCTGGGGGGACCGGTATGGGTCGCG
>JAIRMO010000093.1 GCA_031258625.1 Spirochaetaceae bacterium
GGGCAAAGGTTTGTTTCAGCCGCTTCATGATTATCGGAAGTTCCAGTCCATCCGCCGGCTTAATGTAAAACGTCAGCCGGTCATCCGCAAGACAGAGCCCCCGGACCTCGAAGACAAACCGGCGTTTCGTCTCCCGGAACACCCGGGCGAACAACGCCAGGGCCTTGTGGAGGCGGAATAACGGTTCCCGGTTGTTGATGCGGGTACGGATTTCATACCACACCCCTTGTTTTAACACGCGTAATGGTCTCATGGAGAATATATGTGCTTGACCAGCCGTTTTGCTTTACTGGGTTGATCAAAAACTTCAGTTTTCAACTAAATTCCGCTGAAAACACCGCAATTCGAAGCGGCGGACCAGCGGCGGGGGCAAAAATTTGTGGGTCAAGTTTAACGCAGAGCGGACGGGGGAGGGTTGGTTTGAGAGGAAATTTATAGTACTGGGGGTTTGCTACCCCGCCATCATCGGCAGAGGATTGAACCGCCCCAGAGGCTCCCCCACCAGAAGACGGGTTCTTGGGTATTAACCCCCCATCGAATAAAAAAGGCCGGTTACGAACCGAAGTCCGTTACCGGCCATGCCCTTGAGGCATGTCGGAAATATAGTGATTTGGGAGGGGAACTATAGTCCCGACATTATATATATCGGTAGGACCGTGGGTTTCTTTAATAAATTGTTAATAAAACGGATAAAAAACAAGAAAACAGGGGATACCGGGGGAATTTCCCGGATTTCAACGTTTGAAAAACCGGCCTAAAATCCCCGGGCGCTTTTTAGAATCCGGTATTTTGGAACAGCCCCATTTTAGCGTGGATTATCCCGAAATAAAAGTTTTCCCGGATCCTGGGCCCGTCCGTTTTGGCGCAATTCAAAATGCAGATGGGGCCCGGTGGATTGTCCGGTGCTTCCCACCTTGCCTATCAGGGCGCCGGTCCGAACCGTACTTCGCAGGGTGGTATGGATCGCCGAAAGGTGGCCGTAAAGGCTTACCCAATTTTCCCCGTGTTGTATCACAATGTATTTTCCGTATATGGGATCTTCCCCCAGCTCCGTTACCACCCCGTCCCGGCTGGCAAACACATCGCTCCCCTCGGGGGCCGCCAAATCCAAACCCTCGTGGATCTTTACCCTGCCGGTGATGGGGTTCCTCCTCATGCCGAAGGCGCTGGTAAGTCGATAGGCGCGCAGGGGAAAGCGGAAGCTAAAATTGAGGAAAAAGACCCGCTCCGTGGGTGAAAAATCCGCGCCGGGAATAAAAAGAAAAACCGCCCTTTTCCCCCCGTGGTTTATGGTGATGGGGACCCCGGTGTTTTCCTCCCGGGAGGATTGAAGGAGCCGCTCCAGGTCCGATTCGGGGTTTTCGGGGATGAAGATCCCCGGCGCCGAGGGGAGGAGCAGGGTCCCGGCCCGTTCCAGGGTCCCGGGGTGGGCGATGCGGTTCAGGGTGGCCAGGGCCGCGTAGGGGATGTTGCACCGGGCGGCGAGGCTGAAGATATCGTCGGTCCCGCCGGGGGTATAGGCATAGACCGTCAGGGCTTCGGTAAGGCTGGAAGCATCCTCTCCGGTCCGGGCCCGGTTGGCAACCCGGCGCCGGGCGCTTTCCACATCCGCCAGGTACTGGGTAAAGGCCAGATCCCGGACATCCAACCGGGTTATGACGGGGAAATTCGATCCGGTGTTTTCCGCCTCCAGGGGAAATAAGGCCGTTAGAAACGCCAGTAACCACAAGCCCCCTGGTTTTTTCATTTCCGCCATACCCATTCTTTGACCCCCGGCGTTATCGTAACGGAAATGAACCGCCCCAGAGGCTCCCTAAGAACCCGCCGCATATTTTTATCATCGCTCGCGAGGGAAGGAAGGAAGGCGGGTTCTTGGGTATTAAACCCCCATCGAATAAAAAAGGCAAGGGGATCCCTTGCCTTATCCTGCCAAATTCTCCGCTTATTCCACCGTGATAGCTTCTACGGGGCAAACCGAGGAACAGGAACCGCAATCCTGGCATTTTTCAGGGTCAATCCAACGGGCGTTGTCCTTTTCGGAAATCGCCTCTGTCGGACATTCGCTGTCACAGGAACCGCAATTAATACACGCATCTCCAACCTTGTAAGCCATATAATACCTCTCTATATTTATGGTAATATTAAGATACTATATAAATGGGGATTTTGCAACTATTCGCGTTAGTCCGCCTTTTTTGAGTTCGGAAGTGTGGAAAATTCCTCCCTTGTATCAGGATAAACGCATAGGAATTCGCGTCCTCTTTTGGGCGCATTTCCGGCGTAAAACGCCGGAAACCGGGCTTTCCGCTCCAATTCCTTACGGTATTTCCGCTTCAATCCCTTGCGCGTTTCCGGCGGGAGCCTTTTTTTCCGCTAGACAAGCGGTAAACAGGCGGCAGACGATTCTATGCGTTTATCCTGTCCCTTGTATTTACATTTATTTTCAAATTTATTATGCTACCTTAACAAGGAGATTCCTCTATAATATGGAAGCATTGGGGTATTACAACGGGACGTGGGGCCCCTTGGATGAGATGACCGTTCCCATGAACGATCGGGGAATATATTTTGGCGACGGGGTATACGACGCGGCGATATGCGTCAACCGGGTCATTTTTACCCTGGACGAACACGTTGACCGGTTTTTTACCAGCGCCGGACTGTTGGAGATTCAACCCTCCTGTTCAAAGGAGGAGCTTAAGGCCCTGCTCCGCGATCTGGTCCAAAAGGTTGACCGTCAGCCCCTGTTAGCCTACTGGCAATGGACCCGGGGCACTTCCCGCCGGGATCATACCTTTCCGTCGGGGCCGTCGAACCTGTTGATCACCTTAAAACCCATTGCCGTTCCCGACATTTACCGGAAGATCCGCCTGATCACCGGCGAAGACACCCGG
Source organism: Spirochaetaceae bacterium (assembly GCA_031258625.1). Taxonomy (GTDB): domain Bacteria; phylum Spirochaetota; class Spirochaetia; order Treponematales; family Breznakiellaceae; genus JAIRMO01. The sequence continues at coordinate 2,895 of JAIRMO010000093.1, forward strand.
TTTCTCCATTGTAATATCAAAACCCTCAATCTTATACCCAATGTGCTGGCGGCCCAGCGGGCCAAGGAGCGGGGCTGCAAAGAGACGGTGTTTCACCGGGGGGAAATCGTAACCGAAGGGTCCCACAGTAATATACATATTTTGAAGGGAGGGGCCTTTATCACCCATCCGGCGGACAACCTGATCCTCCGGGGCATTGCCCGTTCACATCTGCTTGGGGCCTGCAAAAAGCTGGGGGTGCCGGTGGAGGAGCGGCCCTTTACCCTGGGGGAGCTGTTTGATGCCGATGAAATCATCGTTTCCAGTACCAGTACCATGGGGCTCAGCGCCGAGGCCGTTGACGGCAAGCCGGCGGGGGGTAAGGCGCCGGAATTGCTCAAAAAGCTCCAGGATGAAGTTTTTGGGGAATTCCGCGCCGCTACGGGCTGGAAGGCTTGACCTTCCATGACCCAACAGGAGCTTACCGAATATAATTTGGGGAAAAGCCTGGACTCCCTCATGCACCTGGATCCCCGGGGGTACGGGGTGTGTAACATCCTGTATCACGGGGCCTACGAACGGGCGGGGGGGGCCCTGACCATCCATGCCGCCCGGCACATGATTGCCCACATAAGGCCGGGCAGTGTGGTCTATATTATTACCGGCTTTGTACTCTACCCCTATAACCGGGCGGAAACCGACGGCCCCCCGGGCGCCCTGGTCCTGGCCCGGACCCTGGTCCTGGGTTTTGACGCCAAACCTCTGATCATCTGTCCCCAAGAGGCGGTTCCGGCCATGGGGGAACTCCTCAAAGCGGCGGGGCTTCCCTATAGATCGGATCCGGAGGATCTGAGAGAATCCTCCCCGGGGGTGGGGCTCTGTGCCTTTACCAAGGAAGGGGGGGAGGCCGCCGCCGAGGCGGAAAAACTTTTGGCCTGGGGGAGGCCCTCCTATGTGATCGCCATTGAGGCGCCGGGGGCAAACGACCGGGGGGTGTACCACAACGCCCTGGGCCGGGATGTGAGCGCCCTGGAGGCGAAAAGCGATGTCCTGTTTGGGATTCTGCAAAAAGCGGGAACCCCCAGCCTGGCCATCGGCGACCTGGGAAACGAGTGCGGCATGGGCGCCCTGAAGGATACCCTGAACCGGTACGTTCCCTACGCGGCGCCGGGGCGTTGTTCCTGCGGATGCGGGGGCGGCATTACCGCGGCAACCGCGGCAGAGGTGGTGGTTACCGCCACGGTCTCCAATTGGGCCGCCTATGGGGTTACCGCCGCCCTGGGCTACCTTTTGGAGAGGGGGGACCTGCTCCACACCCCGGAGCTTGAGGACCGCCTCCTGGCGGCGGCCGCCGAGGCGGGGCTTATCGATATGTACGGCGAGGCCATTCCCGCGGTGGACGGTTTAAACAGCGCCATTATTAAGTCCATAATCACCCTGATGGGCGAATGTGTTACCAATGCCCGGGCCCACGAGGAAAAATGTAAAACCTGGTTTGCCAAAACCATGGAACTCGCGTTTTTTGAAAACCTCGTATGACCCCGCGCCCCTATGCCCCGGGAAAATTTCCCCGGATTACGCCCTGCGGTGAAAGCGCCCTGGCGGTGGAATTTGCTCCGGTAATTTCCGCCGCGGTCAATGACCGGGTCCACGCCCTGGCGAAAAACCTCGCCGCGGATCCGGTTCCCGGGATTGTGGAGACGGTCCCCGCCTATGGCTCCCTCCTGGTGTATTTTGATCTCCGCCGGATCCGGTACCGCCAACTCCGGGGGCTGCTCCGGCGCCGGGTTACCCAAACCACGGAGGGGAACGTTCCGGCCAGAACCCTTTTTTTTATACCCGTCTGTTACGAGGGGGAATTCGCCGAGGACCTGGGGGAGGTGGCTTCCCATACCGGGCTTGGTCCCGGTGAAATCATCCGGCGGCATACCGCGCCCCGGTACCGTATTTTTATGCTGGGTTTTTTGCCGGGTTTTCCCTATCTGGGGGGCCTTGATCCCCGGCTGGAAACCCCCCGGCGCGCGGTTCCCCGGACCGCCGTGCCCCGGGGCGCCGTGGGAATCGGCGGGAA
>JAIRMO010000151.1 GCA_031258625.1 Spirochaetaceae bacterium
GTTGAAAAAAAAGTACGATGCTCCCAAGACGCCGTACCAACGCCTCTTGGAATCCCCCGACCTTTCTGATACCGTCAAGGACGAGCTGAAGCGGAGGGCCCAGGCTGCCAACCCGGTTACCCTCATGCGGCTGGAAAACCAGGCCGTAGCAAGGCTGCTTCACATTCATACCCGGAAGAACCGGGAGGTTCCGCCTCCAGTATCGGATTCTCATGGTTAGATTTTTAGCATGAGGCATCCAACCCCTACGGTTAGAATTTTTAATGAGGCATCAAGAAAGGCATGAATTTTGTAAAAAAAAGAATTTTTTTTCCCTCCGGCTAAAGCAAAACCCCAAGTCAGCGCCTTATATAGCGTGGGGGTACGTATGATAAAAAGGTTGTTATTTCTTAATTTTACTTTTGGGCCGGCGGTTTTGATTGGCGTCGTGTTGACCGCCTGTTTCCCGGATACCCTCCGGGAAACCCCGCCGGAATCTGAACCGGCGGTAACGGAATTTCTTCCCGCCGCCTATGGGGGGAACGGGACCTATGCCGCCGCCCTGGAAGAACTCGCTGAAACGGAACGGTCCGGGGGCTTTGAGCCGGGGATAGGTCTTACCGAATCAATGCTTCGGGAGGGACTCGGCGATTATGGGGGGGCGGCTATTGCCGCCTATAAGGAACTTTCCTGGGCCTATGGCTTGGGCGGCGGGATAACCAGGGAGGGTATCGCCGAAGGGCTTGGGGCGGTGCGGTCCCTTTACGAGAGCCGGGGGGAAAATCCTCCCCCGGTCGACCCGGTCCTGGGGGAAGCGGAACGGGAAAAGGCCCTGGTTGCCCTCCGGGGTCTCCTGGCCTTCCACCACGGGCAATGGAAAACGGCGCGGTTGAGTCTGGAAACCCTTTTTGACGCCCGGGACGAACCCGACTCTTTCGCCCAATGGATGTGTCTGGTGTGCCGTCTTGAGGAAGGGGAACCCTCCCGTCAGGTGTTTGCCGCCTATGGGGCCATCCGGGCCCGGTATGAACGGTTCCCCGAATACTGGTACCGGGGTGCCCGGAATTTTTCCGGGAACCTTCGGGGTGAATACGCCGAAGGGTGTATCAACCTGGCCCCCCGGGGGCCCTTTGCGGAGGAGTGCCGGGGGATCCTCGCGGAAACCCTGGGATTATCCTTTGAAGAAAAAAACAACATCAAGACCCTGGCGGAAATTGAAACATCGGTGGTCCGGGCGGTATCTTCCGATACTCCCGGGGTATTAACGGAACTTTTCGGCCTGCTTTCCCTTCATGACAATCCCTATACCCTGTATGCCGCCGGAGCCATGCGGGCCCTGGCGGTACAGGAGGATTTCAGGACCTGGTTCGCCCGGGAAGCGGCCGGTTCTTCGGGGCGTCTGGCGGAACGGCTGTTCTATATTTCCAGGGGGTGACCATGGGGCCGGAATTGATCCATTGCGAAGGGAACCTGCTCCGATCGCTGGCGATGGGATTGTGGATTTTCAGGTTCCTGGTGATCCTCTTGGTTTTTATGTCGATCTCCTGTAATTCCCCCAAGGTGGATGATGACACCCTCCTGCGGTATGTCCGTTCAGAGGCGGCCTACAGGGAAGGGCGGTTTAAGGAACTTATTTCCCTGCTTTCCGGGGTGGGGCCCTTTCCGCCGGCCCTGGTCCTGCGGGGTAAGGCGGAGTATTTTTCCGGCGATTTAAAAGCCGCCGAAGGTTCTTTCAGGAGGGCCCTGTCGGTCCGGCCTTCCGCGGTGGAAGCGTCCCTATACCTGGCCCGGCTGCTGCGGGAAACCGGTAAACCGGAAGAGGCCGAGGGGATCATTAACGCCCTCCTCACGGATGATCCCGCCAATATCCGGGCCCTCCGGTTGGGGGCGGAACTCCACCGGCGGAAGGGGCCCGCCGGGGAGGAGGCCGCCGCGGTTTTCCTTGACCGGGCGGTGGAGGCCTCCGCGGAAACGGCCCTTGTTTTTGTGGACCGGGCCCGGCTCCGGTGGATCGGGGGGAATGGGGAAGGGGCCCTGGAGGATCTCCGGAGCGCCAAGAGCCTCCTCCCCTGGGACACCCCCCTGTTCCGGAGCATCGAAAGTTTAGAATCCGCCATCCGGGAGGCCCAACGATGAAAACGTCCTGGTTTAAATGCCTTTTTTTGTGGGGAACCCTGGCGGTCCTTTCCGGCTGTGTTTCCTCCGGTTTTCCTCCGGGCAATTCCTGGTCCTCCAAGAACCGCTCGAAGATAGCCGGCGCCATGGAACTCGCGAATGTTTCCGTGGATAAACCGGCGGACAGGACCTCGGTGGAAAAGGAGATCCGGGGCAGGGCGCCCCTCTTTTTTCTGGAGCGGAAGTACCTGCTGGTGCCGGAGGAGGAAAGGGCCCCCTACCGGGTGGATATCCGGGCCATTGAGCGGGAATATATCTCCGGCTGGAAAACCCGGCGGTCCGTCTCGGTGGAGGTTTTTATCCGGCAAAACGGGGAAGGGGCCCGGGATCCGGTGCCCCTGGCTTCGGGCAGGGCCGCGGGAACCGGAAATATCAGCTTATCCTCATCCCCGGTTTTAGACCGTTTTTTGCGGACCGCGGTTAAAAGGGCGGCGGGGGCCTTAAAAAAATGAAAACCGGAAATGTTTTGGCGATACGGGTATGCCGGAAAAGGGTTTTCCTGGTCTTTTTTTTTAAGGCGGCCCTGGGACTTGGGGCCGAACAGGGTATCGGCTTTGCCGAAGCCGCCCTGATGGCGGTGAACGCTTCGGATGAACTGCGAAACGAATACGCCCTGCGGACCCTTCGGGAAGGGGCCTGGGTCCTGGGACGCCGGGCCTATCTCCCCCGGCTGTCCTTGAATGTTTCCGAAGACGACCGGGTTTCCACGGTGGGAAGCGATTCTTTTTTAAAAAACTATGGAATCAGCCTGGATCAGCTCCTTTGGGACGGGGGGAGGACCGCCATAAGCCGTTCCGTGGAACGGGCGGAACTTACCCTGCTGGGGGCCCAACTGGAACGGATGGCCGGGGAAATCGCCGAGGCCGCCCTGGGGGCATACCGGAATGTGCTGTATGTCCGGGCCCAACTGGCGATTCGGGAGGCCGCCCTGGAAGTCCTGGGGGAACAGCGGAACATCCTGTTCCGGGAAACGGAACTCGGGTTGGCCCTGCCGTCGGATTTGGCCGGGGCGGATCTTACCCTGTCGGGGGAGGGGATAGAAATCCTCTCCCTTAAAATGGAACTGGAGGAGGCGGAACAGGCGCTGGCCGAGACCCTGGGGCTTGAGCAGCTTCCCCCGCTTTTGGAGGCCGTGGACGTCCGGCGATCCCCGATCCTACCGGGGGAGGAAGCTGTCCGGGACCGGGCCCAAACCAGGAACCCGGACCTTACCGAAGCCCGGTATACCATCACCAAAAAACAGGCCGAGGCCCGGTACGCGCGGTTGTCTTGGATGCCCACGGTCCGGTTAACCGGGGGATTCACCCTAAGCGGCCAACGGTACCCCCTGACACGGTACAACTGGACCGTGGGGCTGGCAATAGAATTCTCTTCTCCCTGGTTTTCCGGGGGCATTCAGGGTTCGGCGGGAATGGAACCGCCCCACGATAGAAACGCCCGGCTGCAAAACACCCTGTCCCCCCTGCCCGATCCCGCCGCGGCCATGACCGGCCGTTCCGCGGATCTGGCCCTGGCCCTGGAACAGAAGAGATTTCGGCTGAGTTTTGAAAAAGCGGGCCGGCTGGCGGTATTGGCGGTGGAAAAATGCCGTCTCATCGACAAAAGGCGGATACTGGCCCTGGAATCCCTGGAATTGGCGGCGAAACAGTTCCGTCTCGCGGAACTACGCCTGAATCTGGGGCAGATTACCCGGCTTGACCTTATGGACACCCGGCAGGAGTACACCCAAAAAGAATTATCCCTGGTGGAAACCGCCATAGCCCTCCTGGAGGCGGAAAGGGAGTTGGAACGGTTTTTGGATCTCCGCCCCGGAGAATTGGCCTTATTTTCAGGTGAAACCGATTATTACGGAGGTTCCCATGAATAGGCGTTTTGTTGCCGATAGGCGTTTCGCCGCCCGGGCCTTTACGGGGGCGGCTTTTCTTTTATCCCTGATCCTGCCGGGCTGCGGCTCCCCTCCCGAAGGGGGGAATACCGAGACCCCCCGGCAGGTCCGGGGGGCGGTGATCGGGGAGCGGGATATACCCAACGTGATCGACGGATTCGGGACCCTGTCTTTCCTTAAAAAAGTGGATGTCGCCGCCCCCCAGGACGCGGTATTGGCCGCCCTGTATTACCGGGAGGGGGACAAGGTTAAATCCGGGGATAAGCTGGCGCTTTTGGAAAACCCCCAGATTTCCTTGGCGGTGGGCAGGGCCCAAAATACCTTTTCCCAGGCCCAGGCCGCCCTGGACCTGGCCCGGTCCCGTTTATTGGAGGGGGAATTTCAGGCGGAGGCCCAGATCCTCAACCTGGAAAAGACGGAAGCCGAATTGGAACAGGCCCGGAAGGTCCACGGGGAACAGAAACGGAAGCACCAGGGGGAAGAGGCCCTCTATGAGGCCGGGGGTGTTACCGAAGAGGCCATACGGACCGGCCGGTTTTCCCTGGCCGCGGAGGAGGAAAACATCCGGCTTTTGGAAAAGGATCTGGCGATCCGCCGTATAGGGTTTCGGGACCAGGATCTGGCCGCCGCGGGGCTCCCCCTCCCCCAAAACGACCCGGAACGGCGGCGTTTGTATATAACCCTGGCCACCGCTAGCCTCCGGGCGGAGGTCCTGGCTTCCCAGGCCCGCCTTGATGCGGCCGCGAAGGAGTTGGAATCCGCGATCCTGGCGGAATCGGAACTGGTGATAAAAAGCTCCATCCCCGGAACCGTGGGCGTCCTTTATATGGAAACCGGTGAACGGGTAAAACGGGAGGATAAGATCCTCACCCTGATGGATACGGAGTCCCTCTATGGCGTATTCCCGGTACGGGAAGAGGACGCCCTGCGTTTGGAGAAGGGAATGGCCGCCGCGATAAGCCTGGACGGAACCGGAGATACCTATGAGGGGGCTGTGGATTTAGTATCCCCCATGGCGGACAGCCAGTCCTTTACCTTTTCGGTGAGGGTCCTGCTCTCCCCGGAGAGTATCGCCCGGGGAATGGGGGATACCCTTCCCAAACCGGGGATGTTTGCCCGGGTGTCCATAACCCTGGGTCCTCCCCGGCGGGTTACGGTCATCCCCGATTCGGCCATAGTGAATAAAAAAAACAACAAAGGAATGGTTTTTGTGATCAGCGGGAATACCCTGCATGAGCGGAACATCAGTTTTGGCCCCTCCCTGGGGGAGGAGCGGGAAATTGAAACCGGCCTGCTTCCGGGGGATCTCGTGGTGGCGCGGCCCGATGGGAGTTTACGGGATGGGGTATATGTTTCCGTGGCGGACTGATCCGGCCGCTCCCGGATCCGGGAAGACCGGCTCCCGGCTAATGCCGGCGGCTTTGATCGGCCTTTTCCTCCTGGGTTCCTGCGCGATTGCCGATTTGAGGCCCATCGGGGTACGGACCATACCCGGTGAACCCTACGGGGTGTTGGAAGATTATTATACCCCGGTGGGTCTGATCTTTGATACGGAGATGATCGAAACGGATACCCAACAGGTGGTTTCGGTGAGTTTTTCCGGAGGTTCCGTTGAGGGGGATCTTCAATGGGAGGGGAACACCCTCTTTTTTACCCCCGTGGCGGGGTGGACCGCCGGAAGGCGGTATACCCTGAGCCTCCTGGGACAGGTTTATGCCGCCGACGGCCGGGAACTCAGGCTTACCGAGTATCTTCCGTTTTTTGCGGTTTCCCCGCCCGAATTTCCCGGGGTCGTTTCTTTTACCCCCGCCGACGGCGCTTCGGTGGGGGTAACGGCGGAAACGGGGGGCATCCTTAGGCTGACCTTTTCCGTACCCATGGATCGCCGGAGTACCGAGGAGGGTTTCACCCTGGAGGGGGTGGGGGACAAAAAATTTGAATGGGATGGGGAGGACCGGATCCTCAAAATAAGTCCCGGTAAGTCCCTGTCCCCCTGGACAACCTACCCCTGGAGCCTGGACCACGCCTTGAGCCGGGAAGGATCGCCCCTGGTAAAGCCCGTATCCGCCCAGTTTACCACCGACCTTGATCAGACCCTTCCCCTGGTATTGGAGGTATTCCCCTTGGTCCGATCCGATCCCCCCGGGACGACTTCCCCGGACGCGGCCCTCTTCCTCCCCTGGGTAAGGACCGGCGCGGATATTCGGGACGGCCTGGGGAGCGGCCAGGGTATCGGCATTCGGTTTAATAAATCCATGGATGAGGAGAGCATGAGGAAAGCGGTACGGCTTGAACCTTCCCTTTCGGGAAGAATCGAAGTATTAAGCGCCGCTTCCCTGGTTTATATTCCCGATAAGGATCCGGAATGTGAAACCCCCTATACCCTCATTGTTTCCGGGGATACCAAAGATAAAAGCGGCTTACCGATGGGTGAAGATTTTATCGGTTATTTTACCCCGGACATTCCCTTTTTACGGATCCCTTCGTTTTCCGTGAACGAGGAGCCTCCGATAGAAATGACGGACGGCGGGGCCTCCGGGTATTACCCGTTTCCCCTGGCCGATTCCACCGCCCCCGCCGGCATCACCCTGCGGTTTTCCCTTCCCTTTTCACCGGAGGCTATGGTTGCCGCCGCCCTGGGGATTTCCCTGGACCCCTGGTTCCCGGCCTCTTTGGGCCCGGTGGTCCTTACCGCCGTAACCTGTTCCGAAGACACCCTGCTTTTGAAATGGGAAGGGCTTGAGCCGGGGAAACCGGGGGAATCCCATTTTTACCGGCTCACCATCCCCGGCGGCAAAAACGGTATCGCCAATGGCCGGGGTTCCTACATAAAAAATTCTTGCCATATCTATATGGAGGTTTTGGGCTTATGAACCGGATAAACGGCCATAAACCCCGAGGCGGTCCTGAAACGCCGGTCTTTGGGAACCTTACCGCAGGTTTATATAAAAAAACGGGCTTTGGATTGTTTTTTTGGGTCCTCCGGGGGATGTTTTTTTTGAGCCTGGTTTTTTCCTGTGACCTCCTCCGGCTTTCCCCCTTTGAGGTTATCCAATGGACCCCCGGAACCGGGCGCCACGGGGATCCCGGGGATATTACGGTGTCGATTTCCTTTTCCCATGATCCGGACAAGATCGCGGTGGAACAGGCCTTTTCTTTAACCGAAGACGATACGGTTTTGACCGGTTCTTTTATATGGGAGGGCCGGACCCTGGTATTTAAGCCCGCCCTTCCCCTGGAGTTAAACCGGAGCTATGTACTCACCATCCTGGAGGATGCCCGGGACCGGGCCGGGGTTTCGATGGACAAAAAATTTGAAGCCCCCTTTTCTACCCGGGGAGCGGGGAAGCGTCCTTCGGTTCTGTCCACGGATCCCCCGGATATGGGGGTCATAACCGATCCCCGGCGGGAGATCCGTATAGAATTTTCCGAACCGGTCAAGGTCAACTCCTGTGTTAACGCCGTTTCTTTTAGTCCTTCCGCGAGAGGTTCCTGGCGTTTGGAAGCCGGGGACCGGCGGGCGGTTTTTGTACCCCGGGAACCCTGGGTTAGGGGAACCACCTACCGGATACGCTTTTCCCCGGATTTTTCCGGTACCCTGGGGCTTACCCTGGGGAAAGAATGGACCGGTTATTTTATTGTGGGGAATGATAAAACCCCGCCCGTTTTGGAGGCGACCTACGCCCTGGACCCGGAGGGAAACCGGGCGCTCAAACTGCTCCCCGAGGAACCCGGCCCCTTGAAGCGGGAAAATGCCGGCTGGGAATCCTCCTACCGGCTCGCCCTGGATTTTTCCGAACCGGTGGATACGGCGGATCTCAAGAACCGCCTTACCGTGGAACCCGCCCTGGCCTTTGAAACGGAAACCCCGCCGGGGTATGCCGCCGGGGCGGTTTTTACCTTTACCCAAAACCCCACATATTCGGCGTCCTATCTTTTTCGGCTGAACGCCGGGGTCCGGGACGCCGAGGGAAACGAAAGCCCCGATCCCACGGTTTTCCGGATCCGGGTAGACGGCCCGGCATCAAGGCCCCCCCGGTTCATCGGGTTCCGTATGCCCATGGCCCCGGGGGATCCCGCGGATGAGGAGGCCGCGGCTTTTTCGGTGGAAGAACCCTTCCGGGATCTACCGGTCCGGCCCGGAGAGACCCGGTATCCCTATGACGTATCGACCCCTGCCTGGATAGAGCTCTATTTTGACGTTGTTCCGGGGGCGGGGATAGACCTCTTTTCCCTGATGAACCTTTTCCGGGTCGATGCCGCCAATAACGCCCTCTCCTTTTCCCCCCGGAGCATGGAGGCCGAAAATTTTCCCATACCGGATAAGCCCCCGGCATGGGAAGCATATTTTCGAATAAAAGTCAAGGGGGTCTTAACCAATACCACCGATTCGGGGGTGGTGATTTTTCAGATCGCCTCCGGTCTTCAGGACAGCCTGGGGAACCGGAATGAAGGGGCCTTCAAGATTCCGCTTTTAAAATAGGAGGGGATGTGAAAAATTTGATCCGCTTTTGTGTAAACCGCCCGGTAACGGTTATAATGGCCATGGCCGTCCTGGTTTTGGGGGGCGGCTTTTCCCTTTCGGTACTGCCCCTGGATAGGCTCCCGGATTTTTCCTATCCCCGGGTTACGGTAGAGGCCCTGTACCCCGGCATGGGCGCCGCCGATGTACGGTCCATTGTTACCATCCCCCTGGAGGATGCCCTTTCCGCGGTCAAGGGGCTCCAGCGGCTGCGGAGTATTTCCCGGGACGGGGCCTCGGTGGTGGTTCTGGATTTCCGGTGGGGGACCGATCCCAACGGCGCCTCCGTATTGGTCCGGGAGGCGATTGACGCGGTATACCCCAACCTTCCCGAGGGGGCGAAAAAACCCATGGTGGTCCCGGGGGATCCCCATCAGGAACCCCATAGCGTCCTGTCGGTATTTTCCCTTGCCGGGGACGGGGTTTTTGCCCGGAATTTGGCGGAATATGAATTACGGGCCCGGCTGAGAAGGATAGACGGGGTCGGAACGGTGATCCTCGTGGGGGGAGAAACCCCCGAAGCCCGGATTACCCTGGACATCCCCCGGGCCCTTTCCGGGGGGCTGAGTCCGGGGGATCTGGCCCGGTACCTCACCGCGGAAACCGCGGACATCCCCGCGGGAAACGCCCGGGAGGGGGATATGGAGCTGGTGGTGGTCAGTTCCGGCCGCCCCCAATCGGTGGGGGAACTTTCCCAAATCCTGGTGCCCGCCGGATCGGGGATGGTCAGGATTTCGGAACTGGCGGAACTAAGGGAAGGGTTGGCCCGGCGGAAGAGCGTCTTTCTTTGTGATAACCGGGAACAGGTGGCCCTGGAAATATACCGCCGTCCCGGGGCCGATCCGGTAAAGTTATCCCGGGATATCAAAAAGGTCCTGGAGGAGGCAAAGGCCACCTTTTCCCGGGATTTGGAGATAGGTCTGGTATACGATGCTTCCGGCGCCATCCTGGAGGGGGTAAAAAACCTGGGGGTTTCCGCCGTCCTGGGGACCGCCGCGGTTTTTGGGATCCTGGCCTTTTTTATCCGTCAGGTCCGGTACCGCGTCCTCACCGCCCTTTCCATTCCCCTGTCCGCCGCGGCGGCCCTGGTTTCCCTTGCCCTCACCGGAAGATCCCTTAACAGCATGAGCCTGGGGGGAATCGCCCTGGGGATAGGACTGGTCTCGGATACGGCGGTAATCGTTTTGGATCTCCTCCACCGGAATTTTTCGGGCCTGAACCGGCGGCCCGGGCCTGAAGCGGTTGGGGCCTGTGTATCCACCGTATCCGGTTCGAGTTTTGCCTCCACCGTTACCACCGCGGTGGTTTTTATTCCCATTGTGTTCCTCCCCGGTCCCCTGGGCGCCCTCTTTGGGGATCTGTCGGTTTCCTTGGTTTCCTCAATTACCGCGGGGTGGGTCTTTGCCCAGTTTGCCCTGCCGGCCCTTTTCAGCCTTTTTTATTCGGGGCTCTGGTTTAATATCCCGCCGGCGTTCAAACCGACGCGACCCCTAAGACCCCCCGGGGCTTGTTCCCCGGAGGCCCGTAAATTTTCCCCCGCCCCGGGGATAAGCCGGAGCCTCCCCGGCCGGTACCGGCGTCTGCTGGGCTCCGGCCTGCGGCGTCCCCGCCGGGTGCTCCTCATCGCCTCGGGGCTGAGTCTTGCCGGGGGGGTCGTCCTTTTTACCCGGCCCGCGGCCTTTGTCTTCCCCGACGAAGCCGGGGAAGTGGAGGTAAGCCTCGTCTTCCCCACCGGCACGGACCTGGAAGCGGCGGGGAGCTACGGGGTACTCCTCTCCCGGGCCTTGTCGGAGCTTCCCCCCATAGGGAAGGTCTTCGGCCGGGCGGGGGCGGAGGAAGAAGACCTGGGCCGCCGGGCGGATACGGATTACCGGAAGGAGGAACTCCGGCTCCGGTGTATCTTGCGGAAAGGGGCCGAACCGGTCAAGGCCATGGCGGAGATCCAAAAGGTCCTGGAAGGCCCCCTCCTCACCCAATTTCCCCCGGGAACCGCCGGTATCGCCGCCTATCCCCAGGACAAGACCGAACGTCTCCTGGGCCTGTCCCCGGGTCATACCCTGGCCGTCCGGGGCAAGGACCGGGAAGAAACCGCCCTCAGGGCCCGGGAGGCGGCGGAACGGGTGAAGTCTTTGACCGGCCCCGCCTCGGTCAGCCTCCGGCCCTTCGGGGCCCGGCCGGAATTACGGATCTACCCTGACCGGGAGGCCGCCGCCCATTTGGGGATCTCCGTCACGGGGATGGCGGAAATGGTTCACGCCGCCACCGAAGGGCTCGTGGCCGCCAGGCTGGAGATTGAGGGGCGGCCCCTGGACATCCGGGTTTCCGGGGATCTGCGCCGGGATTTTCTCCGGCCCGAAGCCATGGTGGCGGCTATTCCCCTGGGGGCCGGCGAGGGGGGGCCGGTCTTTTTGGGGGCCCTGGGCAGGGTCGAACAGGCCCAGGCCGAGGCCGCCCTGGCCCGGCTGGACCGGGGGGATGTGATATACCTGGACATCCTTCCCCCGCCGGGGGCGGAAACCGGGTTGTCCCAGGTTTCGCGGGAACTCAACAAGGCCCCGGGGATTTCCCGGGCGGATGAATCCGCCTTTAGCCGGTACCGGACTTCCCTGGTTGTTACCCTGTTTCTGGTGCTGATCCTCCTCTATATGACTATGGCCGCCCAGTTTGAATCCTTTGTACTCCCGGGGATCCTCATGTTGACCATCCCCTTTTCCCTTGCCGGCGCCGGTCCGGCCCTGTTATTCACCGGGGCAGGGCTTGATTCGGGTTCGATCCTGGGGTTGGTGGTACTTTTCGGTTTGGTGGTGAACAACGGGATCCTCCTTTATGAGACCGCCGTGGAAAAAATAAACCGGGGCTTTCCGCCGGCGGCCGCGGTTTATTCCGGCGCCGTCGAGCGGTTCCGCCCGGTACTGGCCACCACCCTGACCACCCTTTTTGCCCTGCTGCCCCTGGTTGTCTCCCCCCTGGGTTCAAACCAACATTCCATGGCGGCGGCCATGCTGGGGGGAATGGGGGCTTCTACCCTGCTTACCCTTTTTGCCCTTCCCCCGATTTTTGTGCCCTTTCTTAAGGCCGGGGAAGGCCCTCGGGAAAGATCCCCGGAGGCCCTATGACCCCGCGTCCGATCTGGCTGCGAAAACCCGTAGCCGCCCTGGGGGTGATCTTCGCCCTTACCGCCCTGTCGGTTTTTATGGTGATAACCGGGGAGGATCGGGGAGAAAATCAAAGCCGGAATTCCGGTTATACCATTACCCTGCGGCATTACGGGGTAAATGCCCGGGAGATGGAACGAACCGCGGCTATTCCCCTGGAGGATGCCCTTTCTTCCATCGGGGGGATCAAAAACATTATGACCGCCAGTGAAAACGGAAAGGTCCGGGCCTTTGTCCGTTTCGGGCGGAAGGTTCCCGGCGCTTATGAGGCGGTACGGGACGCGGCCCAGCGGGTTTACGAGGCCCTGCCCTCGTCGGCCCAGCGGCCGGAGATCCTCTCCTCCGATGATTCCCGGTTCCCCCTCTGGACCGCCGCGGTTTTTAGTACCGATGATGATCCCTCCCTGGGGCGGTACCTGGAGCGGATCGTTAAACCCGCCCTGGAAGCCCTGGAAGGGGCCGGAGAAGTGGAAGTTTCCGGTACCGGGCTTCCTGAAATCGTGATCGCCCTTAAACCGGAAGAAGCCGCTTCCCGGGGCCTTGACGCCCCCCGGATCGCCGGCGCCTTGGGGGAAAATGACGTCCTCCTCCCCGGGGGATTTATCAAAAGCGGCGGCCGGGAGATCCTTATTACCCTGGACGGCCGGTACGAGGACGGCCTTGCCCTGGCGGACGCCCTCCTCCCCCTTCCCGAAGGGGGGGAGGTCCGGTTAAAAGACGCGGCCCGCCTGTACGAGCAAGACCGGGAGCCGGAATCCTTTTCCCGGCTTAACGGAAAAAGCGTTGCGGTGATCGCCGTCCTTCCCGGGGCCGGCACGAACCCGGCGAAACTCTCGGGGTTGATCAAAAGGGAGCTGGAAAAGTTCGCCGGCCTGCCCCTGGAATTCGAAATTCTCTCGGATCGGGGGGCGGAGGAGAGCGCCGCCTATGGTTCGGTATTGGCCGCCGCCCTCCAGGGGGCCGCCGCGGTAGCCCTTTTGACGGCCCTCCTCGGCAAGACCCCGGGCCCCGGTTTTGGAAACCAAAACCGGCGGGTGTTTAGGGCCCTGATTTCCGGGCTCACGGTTCCCCTTATCTGCCTCCTGTCGGCGGCCCTGTTATCCCTCCTGGGTTTTTCCCTGGACCGGGGGCTTCTGGCGGGGCTTTCCGCCGGGGTCGGCGCCGCGGTGGACGCGGCCCTCCTCAGTTCCGAAGGTCTGGGCAGGGCCCGGACCATAGAAGAGGGAGAGGCCCTCCTGAGGGATCTCCGGCTTCCCCTGGTTTCCGGCTCGGTTACCACCATAGCCGCCCTCCTGCCCCTCATCGCCATGGGATCCCTGGCCGGCGGCATCGGTACCCTGGCCTGGGCCATAGGAACCGTTACCTTTCTGGCCCTTCCGGCGGCCCTGGTCTTGATTCCGCCCCTCCTCCTGTGGGGATTAAAGGCCGCCCCGGTTTCGCTCCCCCCGGAGCAGGTTCCCCTTAAAAAGCCGGGTAGGCCCGGAAATCTTTTTTTGGTTTGGAAAAAAGTGATCCGGAGGATACGCCGGAAGGGGCTGCGGTTCCTGGCCGCCCAGGCGCGGTTTTGTACGGCCCGTCCCTATGGCCCCCTCATTGTATGGGGCCTTGTTTCCGCCGGGGGTATTACCGCCTTGACCTTGGCCGGGGCCGATGTCGGCGCCGAAAGTTCCGGCAATTCCCTGTATGCCCAGGTTGAATTTGAGGGAGGGTTCAGGGCGGAGGCGGCGGATCGGCTCCTTGCGGTTTACGCGGAGGAATTAAAAAAACATAAAGGCATAGGAAACGTCCAGACCGTGGCCCGGACCGCTTCGGGGTCGATCCTGGTTTCCTTTGATCCCCGGATCATCCCCGCGGACACCCTTCGGGATCTGGTCAGAACCCAGGGAATTCCCGGCGGTTTTGTCTATGTTCCGGAGACATCCCCCGGTGAACGGATTTGGGAGATCAAGATCGCCGGGGATGATGACGAAAAATGCCGGGAATTGGCGGGAGAAGCGGCCCGGTTCTGCGGGACCCTTCCCCTGATCCGGGAAACGGTACTGAACTTTAAAGAAGGAAGCAAACGGCTTACCCTGATTCCTGATCGGGAACGGCTCTTAACCGCGGGCATTCAATTTTCCCGGTTTGCCGATATTGCCCGGCGGGGGATACACGGGCCGGTGGCCTATAAACGAATAGGCCCCCAGGGGGAGACGGATGTCCGTGTCCGGGGCCTGGGGACATCCGCCCTTTCCCCGGAGGAGATCCGGGGGCTCCTCGTGGAATCGGGAAATACCGGCGGGGCGGTAAGGCTCAATTCCCTTATTAAAAAAAACACCCCTCCTGAAACGGAACCTTCCGGTATTAGGCGGGAGGATCGCCGGCGGATAGCCTCTATTTCCATCAGGACCAAACCCATGGACCCAAGAAAGGTTCGGGATCGGGTTATGGCTGTTTTGAAAAATATGGAACTCCCCCCGGGCTATACCCTGGAATTTGACCGGGAGGCTGTTGCCGCCGCGGAGACCCTTTCGAGAACGGTTTTTTGGTTTTTATTGGCCCTGCTTTTTTGTTATATGGTGATCGCCGCGGGGAACGAATCCTTTGGAATCCCCCTGGCGGTCCTGTCGGTAGTGTTACCTTCCCTTTCAGTCCCCGCCCTGGTTATGACCGCCGCCGCTATGCCGGTTACCGCATCCGCCGCCTGCGCCTTTGTGGCGGTAAGCGGCATGGCGGTGAACGCTTCGGTACTGATCACCGATGAAATCCGCCGCATCCCCCCGGGGGGGGAAAACAAAAGAGACCTCGCCGCCGGTTTATACCGGGCCCTCAGAAAAAAACTCCCCGCCCTTTGCGCTACCAGCGGTACTACCATAACCGGGGCGGCGCCCTTCCTCTTTTTAAAGGAAGAAACCAATTCCCTGATCCGAACCCTGTCGGTGGTAACGGTCCTTGGAGTTGGCGCTTCCGTTCTTTCAGGATTAACGTTGTTACCCGCGTTACGGGTATACGGTTCAGCATTGTTTTTTACCTTTCACCCGAGGCTGTTCCAAAACTTCAGTTTTTGGAACAGCCTCCTTAGATTTAAGGGAAAAAGCGGGCATTTGACACTTTTTCCAAGAGGTTGTTTCATCAGACCTTTGGTCTGCACCAACCGGGTTTTGGAACACCCTCAGCTTTGTATAATTTTTTTCGGGCCGAAGATGGATTATAAAAAAATTTTCGATAAGTTCGAAAATCAAAATGTTTTTATTAAAACCACAAAAACTCCGGCCCTGGACGGCCCCCAAAAGGCGGCATTGAACCGAAAGGGGAATGTTTTATTCAATTCCGGTGATATTGAGGCAGCCCGGCGGATATTTTTGACCACCGGATATTCTGATGGACTTTCCAGAATTGGGGATTATTATCAATCACAGGGCCGCCTGCTGGATGCCCTGAAAATGTACTGGATTGTCCCGGACAAAACAAAAGCCGGCCCCCTTATTATGAGGCTCTCGGCTTTGCTGAAACATTTACTATACGAAGAAGAGGAGCATCCCAATGAGTGACAACAATGTCATTGATGAACTAAAGCCCCTAATGGAAACAGTCCCTTCACCGGAAACGATTGAAATTTCAGAA
>JAIRMO010000161.1 GCA_031258625.1 Spirochaetaceae bacterium
ATAAGCGCCGCGTCCCGCCGGTCGGTCTTGATCTTCTTTTCGTTCCCCGGCCGAAACACCGTGTTCGCCGGTATAATCTGGCAGGCTATCCCCTGCTTTTCCAGAAAATGATACCCGTCAAACCCAAGACAGCCCGCCTCTGGGGGCCTAAAACCCCCTATGGGGGCTCAGAAATTCCGGGAATAGGAGATCGAAAGGGTGGTTTCAAAACCGAATTCCGGGGCGGTCCCCTCCTCGTGGCGGAGATCAAAAATCACGGAACCCCCGGCAAAGAATTTCAGGGTGAATCCGGGGAGGAAGTTCCAGGTTATTTCCCCCTGGGCGGTCAAAATGTTTTCGGGCCTTCCCGTGGGGCTTACTTCACTAAAACTATCCCGCCCTTTGGTCCAGTCCCAACAAATGGTATGTTCCCCCCGGCGGATAAAGGAGATGCCCAGGGCGGTCCCCCAGGGTTCCTTCAGGAGCTTCGTTCCCAGGGCGATAAGCAGGGTGTCCCTGCCTTGGGGATGGCCGATCCATCTATAACGGAGTCCCTTTTCGCTGAGCTCCGGGAGCCGCCGCATGGAAATAAAACTGGCAAAGGGGCTGGAGAGGACGTATAAATAGGGATCGGTATAAACCAATTCCCCGTAAAAAGAGACCCCCCAGGAGGTAAAACCGGGGTTATACTCCAGGCCTGCTAAATATCCCAGGCCGTTTGGGCTCTGAATATCGGGCCACCGTTCCTTTTCATAGGAGGTGGAAAATTCATTCATCACCAACTGGCCGTAAAGGGCCAAACCCGGCATGACCGCCCATTCAAGATCGATCGAAAAGAGGGAGCCCGCGAGGGAACCCTCCACGGCATTTCCCCGGGGCCCCAGGCTCCGCCAGGGTTCATAGTCATTCCAGGCAAAAAAAGAATGGAAGACCCCCAGAGGGATAAAAAAACGTAGTTCCGGGGGCGAATTGCCCGCCATAATCCCCTCAGTGAAGCCAATGGAAAGGCGGCGGAAAAAACGCGCGTCTATCCGGTGCAGGTAAAGATACCGCCCGGTGGTTTGGGTAAGTTCCCCGGAAGATGCCGGGCCAAACCCCGGGGCAAAAAGGGTGTCCGTGGAAAGAGGAAACTGGCTTATAAGAAACGAATATTTAAAATCAGGGAAAAAAAAGGAAATTCTGCCGAAATCGTAAAAATCCGGGGTGTCCGAAAGGGCCAGGTTCCCGGTCTTGCCCGGCCCAAAGGAAAGGCGGTCCCGGCCCAGTTGAAAACTCCACCAGGGCCCGGCCGCGGCGGCAAAGGCCCGGAGGGGCATATTGAGATCCACCCGTTCCGGGAGATAGGGGAGGTTGGTATTTACCAGGGCCCCCGGATCCTCGTAAGCGGAGGGTTCCGCAGTCAGTAGCGGTTCGGCGTTGAGAAGCAGGTAATCGGTAAAAAACAAATTCACCGGAAGGGAAAAAAAGGCCGGACTATCGTGGATTCCCCGGATCCAGTACACCTCCCTATTGGTCCTGACCCGCAGCTCCGGGGCGGCCTGTACCCCAAGGGACAGGTTGAAGACGCCCCGGGGGAACAGCACTTTGGGGTTGAGGGCCTTTATGATCCGGTCATAGGCGGCCAAGCCGGGGCCGGAAAGGGTGTCGAGATTGAGATCTCGCAGTATCCCTCGGATTTCATTTCCCGAAAAAGGCGGGGTAAGGGAGGTAAAACTTATTCCCCCTTCCCGGACCAGGAACCGGAGGTCTTCCAAAAGGGGATCCCCCGGGGAGATCATCACCACCGGTTCGGCATAAAGCCTGAGGGCCAGAAAAAAGAAGACCGGGAGACTCAAGGCGAGGCGGATGACCCGTCTTAAAAAAGGGCGGGGTGAAGCAATCATGACCCGTTCAGGGTATCAGGTTTACCCGCATGATACAATCACCCCTCCGCCGGGAGGGTCAGACCCCCGGAGCGGGGCAGGGGAGGGCGGGCCGCTCTCTTCTTTGCCCGCCGCCGGTAGTCGAAGGGGGGAACCGTTCATTCCCAGAGGGCCGCCCGACGGGGGCAGAAAATCCCCTATGGGGGTGATATAATTGTATTATGGCAAGACAGACTTATGGCAGGACCCCTTGGGGGAAGTGGTTTATCGACGTTCTGGACAGCTATCAGATGGGGGCCCGCCTTGACCGGGGGAAAAGTTATGCCAATACCGGAAAGGTGCTTTCCCTGGAAATCACGGACGGAAAGGTAAGGGCCAAGGTTAAGGGAAATTACCGGCCCTTTTACAAGGTGGAGATTTCCTTCCCTCCCCTGGAGAAGGGGGATCGGGTTTTTGCGCTGATAGAGGAGGACCCCTCCTTGCTGGCCCGGATTGCCGCGGGGGAACTCCCCGAATCCTTCCTGGTTAAACTCAAAAAGGAGGGGATAAACCTTATCCCCAAACGCTGGAGGGAGATGAAGCGGTCCTGTAATTGCCCGGATTACGGGGATCCCTGTAAACACATGGCGGCGTTGTATTATATCATCGCCCGGGAAATCGACGCCGATCCCCTGGTACTTTTCCGTCTCCGGGGGATAGATCTCCGGAAGGCCGCGGACCGTTACGGCCTGTCCCTGGACGCCGGGTCCGGCGGACGGGAACTGCCCCCGCCCTTTACCGTGGAAGTCTTAAGGGGCGGTCTTGCCCCAAACCGGGAGATTCCCCCGGAGCCTCCGGAATTTCCCGAAATCCCCCACTGTACGGATCTGATCCTCTCCCTCCTGCCCCCGGCGCCCCCCTTCAGTGAAGGGGATTTTTCCCTGGTACTGGCGGAATTCTACCACCGGGCGGCCCGGTTTATCCCCTGGGAGGAGGCCGGGGATATCGAGGCCGAGGAACACCGCTTTTCCCGGTCCCGCTGGACCCTGGAATGCCCCGGGGCGAAACCCGCGTCGGTTCCGGTTTTGATCCGGCAAAGTCCCTCGGGTGAAGGGGAGCGGTATGGCCTCTATGAGGCCTTTACCCGGTTCCGGTCCTTTTCCTCCGACGACGGTACCTCCTCCTATACCTTCCTCTACTACCTCTTCAAATTTCTCAACCTCCTCTGTTCCGCCGGGGCCCTTATCCCCTGTCCTCTTCTTGAGGGGGAAGAACTGCGGATCCTCTGGCTCCCCTATGACCGGCTCCCCCTGATCCGGGAGTGCCTTGACGCCCTGGCCCGGTATGAGGATAGGCTGCTTCCCCTGGAACCGGAACCGAAGCAGCCGCCTGAGGCCGCCGCATCCCGGGCCGGCACAAAGCTCCCCGCCAAAAACGGCCCGGATCGGGTAAAGGCTTCCTATGCGGCCCCGAGAAGCGTGGTGGATCTTATCGCCTCGGCCCTGCTCACCGAATGGGTCAGGCGGATTTATTTCCCCCAGACCAAGGGATTCCCGGCGGGGGATAGGAACCTCCGGGAACTCCTGGACCTTTTTTTTCAGGGCGGCCTTTGGGACGTGGCTTCCCCGGCCTTGCGGAGTATGCCCCTGGCCATAGCCAACTGGCTGGCGGTACTCAGGACGGACTTTTCCGCCTTCAATTACCAATTTACCCTTAAAACCCCGGTGGAAAAACGGAAGTCCCTCCCGGAGGACCAGCGGCCCCCGGATTTTGCCCTCTCCATGGAGGTCCTTTTAGAAGGGGAGGGAGGGCTTGAAAAGGTTCCCCTCAAGGATGCGGTAAAAAAGACCGGTTCCCTTGAGGTCCTCCGGGCCCCCACGGCCCTTTCCAACTACCTCCCGGAACTGTCCGCCCTTTCGACCCGCGGCGCCGTCCGGCTTGGCGAGGACCGGCTGGCGGATTTTCTGGATAACGCCGCCCCCCTGCTTTCCCGGCTGGGGATCGCCGTGGTGTTCCCCAAAAACCTCCACCGGGAACTCAAGCCCCGGCTGGTCCTCCGGGGGGAGGTGAAACAGGCCGGGGCCTTGGTGAGCTACCTCGGTCTGGACAAACTTTTGGACTGGCAGTGGCAGGTGGCCATCGGGGGCGAGGTTTTAAGCCCCGCGGAATTCCGGGCCCTGGTAAAACAGAAAAACGCGGTGGTTAAATTCCGGGATAAATTTATCCGCCTGGACCCGGCGGAACTGGCCCGGCTCCTCAAAAGCGCCCAAATCCAGGAGCCCACGGTCAACGATTTTCTTAAGGCCCATTTTTCCGGGGACAGCGTGCTCTCCTTTGACGCGGAGGAAATCATCCGTAACCTCTTTGCGGAACGGTCATTCCCCGTCCCCGGCGGCCTCCGGGCGCAGCTCCGGGAGTATCAGGAACGGGGATACCGCTGGATCTGTTCCCTCCTCCTTTCGGGATTCGGCTGTATCCTGGCGGATGACATGGGCCTGGGGAAAACCATCCAGTCCATCGCGGTCCTCCTCCGGCTCAAGGAGGAGGGGCTTTTGGGGGAGGGCTGCCTCATCGTGGCCCCGGCGGCGCTCCTGGAAAACTGGGAACGGGAACTGGACCGCTTCGCCCCCTCCCTCTCGGTGGTCCGTTACCACGGCAGCCGCCGCAGCCTGGAAGGGGAGGGGGAGGTGTTTCTCACCACCTACCAGACCGCGGTCCGGGACAGTGAAAAACTCATCCCCCGCTCCTTTTCCATCCTCATCGCCGACGAGGCCCACCTGATGAAAAACGCCGAAACCCGGGGTTCAAAAACCCTGAAACGGCTCCGTTCCCACTACCGGCTGGCCCTTTCGGGCACCCCCGTGGAGAACCGCCTGGAGGACATGCGCTCCCTTTTCGACTTTGTCCTTCCGGGCTATCTGGGAACCCAGGCCGAATTCAAGGAAGCCTTTAGGACCCCTATCGAGGTTCTGCGGCAAAAGGACAAGGCCGAAACCCTCCGGCGGATCACCGGCCCCTTCCTTTTGCGGCGGCTCAAAACCGACAAGAAGGTCATCGCGGACCTGCCGGACAAGGTGAGTATCAACGAATACGCGGTCCTGGAAAAGGGGCAGGCCGCCCTCTACGAGAGTATCGTAAAGGCCGCCATGAAAAAGTCGGAAAAGCTGGAGGATCCCCGGGATCGCCGGGCCCTGGTATTGGCCCTCCTCACCAGCCTCAAACAGGTCTGCGATCACCCCCGGGTCTACGACAAGGAAAGCCCCCCCCGGTCCGCCCTTTCCGGCAAGGCCCGGCTGTTGGTTACCCTGCTCCCGGAGATCCTGGCTAACCGGGAAAAGGCGCTGGTCTTTAGCCAATACGTGGAAGCCCTCTCCTGCCTGGATGCGATCATCCAAAAAGAACTGGATGAGGCCGTCCTCTGTTACCACGGGGGCCTTACCCAAAAACGCCGGCAGGAGGTGCTGGATCGCTTCCAGACAGACCCCGCCAGCCGGATCCTCCTCGTGAGCCTTAAAGCCGGGGGGCTGGGCCTCAACCTTACTGCGGCCAGCCGGGTCATCCACTACGACCTCTGGTACAACCCCGCGGTGGAAAACCAGGCCACCGACCGGGTCTTCCGTATCGGCCAAACCCGGAAGGTTTTTGTCCACCGGTTCATTACCCGGAACAGCTTTGAGGAGAAGATCGATGCCATGCTCAAAAGCAAGCGGGAACTGGCGGATATGACCGTCTCCTCCGGGGAATCCTGGCTTGCCCGGATGAGCCATGAGGAACTAAAAGCGCTTTTTGGTAGCCCCCATAGGGGGTTTCAGGCCCCCGAAGGGGGGCGCGGGTAGAAAAAACCGCTCCCCCCCGCCAGCGGGGAATACGCGGCTCCCTCCTTCGAGAGCGATGAGGGGAAGGAGGGCGCGGCCCTTCCTCTACCGCCCCGCTTTGGGGGCCTGACCCCATAGGCGTTTACTTAGGGAACGAGCCCCCTCTGGGGGCGGGGTTTGCATAAATATACGTTTGGGGTCTGACCCTTTACGTATATTTATGCAAGGAATGGGGGGTGGACCCGCTATGCGTATACGTTGCGGAAAAAGTCCGCCGGTTACCCTGATTTTCACGGATTAAAGAGGCTAAAATCAGCATTAATCCGTGGATAAATTCTTCCAGTCTTGCGTTTAAGTAAACGCCTATGGGGTCAGACCCCCCGCCGGTGAGGGTCAGGGCTCCGCCTACCGCGGGCGGGCGAAGGGGGGGGAGCCGCCGCGTTCCCAGGGGGCCGCCTAGCAGGGGCAGGAAGCCCGCTGGCGGGGGCGGGGGGCTGTATAATTGACCTGTCCCGGTTCTTATGGTATCGTTGATCCATGCGTCTTATATGTCTTGATCTTGAAGGGGTATTGATTCCTGAAATCTGGATCGCCTTTTCCGAGGCGGTGGGTATCCCCGAATTGCGGCTGACCACCAGGGATGAACCGGATTATGACAAACTTATGCGTTTCCGGCTGGATATCCTGCACAAAAACGGATTAAAACTCGGCGATATTCAAAGGGTCATTAACAGTATGTCCCCCCTGGAGGGGGCGGTGGAATTTATCAAAACCCTCAAGGAGCGGACCCAGGTCATCATCCTGTCCGATACCTATGAGGAATTCGCCCGGCCCCTGATGGCCAAGCTGAGGTACCCTACCCTCTTCTGTAACCGCTTTGTGATTGCCAAAGACGGCTCCATTGCCGATTACACGATCCGTCAAAGGGACGGCAAAAAACAGGCGGTAGCCGCCTTTAAGTCCCTTAATATCGAAGTTTTTGCCGCGGGGGATTCTTTCAACGATCTGGCCATGATCCGGGAAGCCGGAAACGGCTGTCTTTTCCGGGCCCCGGAAAAGATCCGTAAGGATCAGGGGGATCTGGTCTGCGTGGATACCTTTGAGGGGCTCCTTTCCCAGATTGACCGCTTTTTATCCCCACCCTAGGGGGTTTTAGGCTCCTATAAGGGGGCGAGGGAAGAAAGAACCGCTCCCCCCTTCGCCCACCGGTGGCAGGCAAAGAGGGGCGCCGCGTATTCCTAGGGGGGTAGGCCCCTAAAGGGTATCGGGAATATCCAGGGCCGCCGGGAGCCGCATGGAAGTTTCCAGGTAGCCCAGCCGGCGTTTTTTTACATGGATTTCCAGAAGGGCATAGCCCTCCTTTTCTTCTACCCGGAAACCCCGGATGGATACGGGGTCCTGCTCGGAAAGCCCCGCTTCGTCGGCGATGGATCCCCGGACCACCCTTTTGATAACATAGGCGGCGGAAAAGATATTGCCCGCCGTAGGGGCCAGGATGATGCCGAAGAGGGGCGCCGCCATCCGTTCCCGGCTGTCGACCCGGGCGGCCCGGGCCAGGGGAATTTCGGGCCGGGGTTCGCTCATGATCACCCGCCGGATGCCGTCGGAGGTTTCTATGGACACCAGTTCCCCGGGACGGTTGGGAAAAAGGCGGTCCTGCAAGGCCGGTATCAGGCTCCCCTGGGGGGTGTTTATTTCCCCGTCGTTAAGGGTCTTGATCCAGGTCCCCTCCGCTATGTGGTGTTCCGCCGCGGGGGTAAAGGGGGCCACGTAGACAACTTCCGCCCCCCGGACAGTTTCGGCTACGATAAGGCCCAGCCAGGGCCGTTCCGCTTTCCCCCCCCGGATCATCGCGGGCAGGGCCGCCGCGAGCCGCTCGGCGGGGACGGCGAAGTTAAGCCCCTGGTATTGCTCAATTCCGGCAAAAACAATACCCACCAGGCGGCCTTCCGCATCCACCACCGGCCCCCCGGAATTACCGTGGTTCACCGCGGCGTCTATCTGGATCACGTCCCCAATTTGGAGCAGACGCCGGCCCAGGGCGGAAACGATCCCGGCGGTAACGGTCTTTTCAAGCCCCACCGGGGAACCTATGGCGTATATGGTTTCCCCCAGCCGGGGAATGGTCCTATCCACCAGGGAAAAAACATATTCCGGCTCAATTTCAGCCTTAATCAGGGCCAGATCCATGGTCTTGTCCCAACCTATAACCCGGGCGGGGATCCGGGGGCTTGCGGCATCCCCCAGCCGGATATACAACCGGGAATACCCCTCATAGGCGGGATCCACCTCGCTGGATATAACGTGGTAATTGGTGATCAAAAAGCCGGAGGGGTCCACAAAAAAGGCGGACCCTAAGACCCAATCGGGAATCCCCCGGCCCTTTTCTATACGATACCCCCGGTCAACCAAAACCGTGGCAACCCCCTTGACCATATCCGTTGCGGTATCCCGGCCCTGAGCATAGAGGCGCAGTTCCTCCGGTATGGCCCCCTGTTTTTCCGCGGCGGCGAAAAAAAACGCCGCCCCCCCCCGCTGCCTGACCTTGACCGCCTGCTCCAAAAAAAACAGGGCGTCCTCAAATTCCAGGGGTTGTAACTCATGGGCCCGCTGGGCCGCAAGAAAAGCCCCTAAATAGTTCCCCTCGGATAATTTATCCTTGGCGTCCGCCAGAAGAAAATCCGGCTCCATTCCGGTGTTTTCTACCGAAACTTCCAAGGCCCCCAGGGATCGGGCCAGGGAGGCCGCGTCGTCCCAGCGTTTTTCCCGGACCGCCCGGGCCTGGGATTCAATAAGGTTTCTTACCGCTTCTTCTTCCAGGGATTTGAGCCGGGACCCTGCCTGGGGATAATCTTCCCCCCCGTAGATGCGTTTATGAATTTCAATAAGATGAATGGCCCGTTCAGGATTTTCTGAAACATACCCGGCAATATCATCCAGCCGGAACTCGCCGGAGGATTTAAGGGGAACCAGCCGTTTTTCAGCCTGGGAGGCGGAGAGGCACCCGTTCAACCATACCGCCATACATACCAGAGAAAGCATCCCCGTTCCTATCCTGACCTTACCTGTCATCCTGAATCCTTTATATAGGAATTTTAAAATCATCCCCCGCTTATCTAACCCCATCCTGGTTCAAATTCCAATTGGTTTTTAAGGTTCCGTCGGGAAAATATTCTTCTCCCCTTTCAAAAACACCGTCCCCATCCCAATCGCTTTGGGAAGATTTAATGCCCCGGAGGTAATCCAGGAAAACATAGTCCCCCGAAAAAAGGGAAGGGTCCTCCCAAAAGCGCCTTATAGTTTCCATGCGTCCGTCAAGATCCAAATCCACCCGCTGGATCACGGGCATACCAAGCTGAAATTCGGTTTCCGATACCACCTGATCCCCCAGGACCTCCAGGGCCCGTTGGGGTATACCCCGATCAAGGGTTACCCGTTCCCGGGCCTTATCAAAATTCCTCCCGGGCCTTTCCACGTAAAGGGAAAAGGCCCCCAGGGTATGCCGGGTTATCCGGACCGCCCGGAAATCCCCCTCAGGATACCGGAAGGAACTTCCCAATAAATCAATAAACCTTACGGGAGAATAAAAGAACTCAAAAGGCCGGGGCACATAGGTTACCCCCTCCAAAAAAGCGATACCCACCGCCGGGTATTGTTCCCAGCGCACCACGGCCTTGACCCGATCCTCGTCCTTTACCGTATAGGCAAAAAACTCCCCCTCCGGAGCTTGACCCTCGGAGGCAAGGGCCAAAACCCCCTGCTCCGGTACCCCCTGGTTAAAGGAAATCAGAAGCTCCGCCAGCCCGTCCTGATCCGGATCATAATAATAGGACTCCGGAAGCCCCCCGGAAAAAACGGTCCGGGATTCGGGGTATCCATCCCGATCCCCGTCATCTATAATAACACCGGAAAAGGCCGAAAGGTTTCGGCTAAACCGGTCCCGGCTTTCCTGGGTACGGAGCAGGTCCCAGAGGGAAACCAGGAGGGCCCGGTCCACGGTAAGGGTTCCGGGGGTTTGGGAAGAAAGCAAAAACCGGGGAAAAAAGAGTTCCTCCATGGCTTGATCTTCATCGATGAGTCCAAGCCCCAGAGCCGTAGGAAGGGAAGCGGGGTTAGGGTTCCCCAGGGCCCGGTAGGCCGCGGTATACCGGCGGGCTTCATCAAGATCGGCGATAAAGGGGGCCGCCAGATAGGCCAATTCCCCGTCGAGCCCCGTCAGCAGGGACAGCCGCCTGAGGGCGGTGTTGATCAGGGCCCGGTCGGTTTCTCCGGAATATGGTTCCGGGGGAAGGCCGGGCCGGAAAAACTCAAAGAGGAGCCGTACCGGCCGGGGGTCCCGGGGGTATTGTTCCAAAGCCAAAGCCATGGTCCGGCGGAAACCCTCCCGGTCCCCAAGGCCCTTGAAGGCGGAAAGGCGGAGGCAGATTTCATCGGGGCCGGGGGGGATATTGTTTAGGATCCTGAGGGCCTCGGAAAAGGACCGCAGGGCAATCAGGGTCTCCGCCTCCAGGAGCCGCGCCGCGCCGGCCGAATAGGCGTACCACCGGTCCGCCTCAAGCCCCCGGCGCAGGGCCTCAAGCACCGCCCCCTTAGGGGCCGCTTCGTGGAACCGGGTCCGGGCCAGCAGGTAGGAAAGATCCGAAGAAACATCGGCAAAATCCGCGGCCCGTTCCAGAACCTCCCGGGCATCCTTCCAGCGGCCTTCGTCCAAGGCTTTTTTTGCCCATTGGACATACCGTTCCGCCACTGCCGCATCCCCCTGGGGGGGGGCCTCGCCATAATGCTGGGTATAGGCCGGGGAGGTAAAAACCCAGATAAACCACAGGCATAAAAAAAAGCGGCGGCGGCTCATCTTACCCTTCCGGGAGAGACCCCCCTTTTTCGGAGGGACTCCCACTTTCATCCTCCCCGGGAAGCGTTCCCTTTTCACGGGGGGGCAATTCCAGGAGGACCCGTACTTCATCGTCGGTGAGGGTTTCCCGGCTTATCAGGGCGTCGGCCAGCCTTTCCAGTTCCGCCTTTTGGCTTTTCAGGATGGTCTCGGCGGAATCCTGGGCGGCGCCTAAGATCTTTTTTATGGCCCGGTCAATATTCTGGGCGGTTTCCTCGGAATAATCCTTGTGCCGGGCGATCTCTTTCCCCAGGAATATGGGCTCCTCCTCCTGACCATAGGTAACCGGACCCAATTCATCGGCCATGCCCCATTCACAGACCATACGCCGGGCCATGTCCGTGGCCTGTTCAATGTCCTGTTTGGTTCCGGTGGTGGTTTCGTCGTAAAAAAGCCGCTCCGCCACCCAGCCGCCGTAACAGATCACGATCCGGTCCAAGATCCAGCCTTTGGTACGGCTATAACTGTCCTCCTCCGGCAGGGAGAGGGCCATTCCCAGGGCTCTGCCGTGGGGAACGATGGTTACCTTGTGGAGGGGATCGGCGTTTTTGAGGAAATAGTGGAGCAGGGCATGGCCGGCCTCGTGGATGGCGGTCATCCGCCGCTCCTTATCCGAGATGGCCAGGGTTTTCCGGGCCACGCCCATGAGGATCTTGTCCCGGGCTTCCTCAAAATCGGCCATCTCCACGGTAGTTTTATCCTTCCGGGCGGCAAAAAGGGCCGCCTCATTGACCAGATTGGAGATCTCCGCCCCGCTCATCCCCGGGGTCGCCCGGGCCACCCGGGCAAGGTCAACGTCCTGGGCCAGGGGAATTTTAGCGGCGTGGATCTTGAGGATCGATTCCCGCTCCTTAATGTCCGGCATGGCCACCATCACCTGCCGGTCAAACCGGCCGGGCCGGAGCAGGGCCGGGTCCAACACATCCGGGCGGTTGGTGGCGGCCAGGATGATGACCCCGTCTTTGGAATCAAAGCCGTCCATTTCCACCAAAAGCTGGTTCAGGGTTTGTTCCCGCTCATCGTGGCCCCCGCCGTAGCCGGCGCCCCGGGTCCTGCCCACGGCATCCAACTCATCGATAAAGATGATACAGGGGGCGCTGCGCCGGCCCTGGTCAAAGAGATCCCGAACCCGGCTTGCCCCAACCCCGACAAACATCTCCACAAAATCAGAACCGGACATGTGAAAATAGGCCACTCCGGCTTCCCCGGCCACGGCCTTGGCCATAAGGGTCTTCCCCGTACCGGGCATACCCACCAGGAGCACCCCCTTGGGGATCCGGGCCCCCATCTTGGTGAATTTCTGGGGGTCCCGAAGGAAAGCCACCACCTCCTGCAGCTCGTATTTGGCGTCGTCCTGGCCGGCCACATCGGCAAAGGTGGTCTTTTTCCCCTCATCCTGGTACCGTTTTGCCCGGCTCTTACCGAACTGAAAAGCCTTGTTCCCCGACCCCTGCATGTTCCTGAACATAATCCAGATAAAACCAAATCCGATGAGCCAGGGAAGGAATTCCAGGAAGATCCGCCAGGGGCTGATCCCCGTGGCGGCCCCGGAAACATTGATGTTTTTGGCCCGAAGCTCCGGCAGCAACCCCGGATCCTGGTAGGGGATCAGGGTTTTAAAATAGGACCTATCCCGCAGGGTCCCTTCGATGATGCTGCTGTCGTGGATGGTAACCGCGGTAACTTCATTCAGTTCCAGATAGGTGGTAAAGGCCGAATAGGGTATCTCCCGAATTGTCGGGGCCTTGGGCTTAAAAAAATAGGCCATAAAAAGACCTACCATGATAAGAAAAAATATCAAGGCAAAACGATTCGGCCGGCCGCTCTGTAAAGACGGCCGGGGCGGTATATTGTTATTTTGATCATTAAACATCAACACCCCCGGCAAGGATAAAGAAAAACAACGGCTGGCCCGGGTTTTCTTCCCTGCGTAATAAAATCACCGGTCCCTTCTGATCCAGGCCGATTACCGCGGCCGTACCTTCCGCATCCCCGGCGTTTATAATATCGGTATACTCCGATCGGGGCATCCTATCAAGGGCTTTTTTTACCGGCCGCCGCCGCCCCTTTACTATAATACTATCATCAGGAAGATTCCGCCGTAAAATCAGGGGAAGGCGGGCAAAAAATCCTTCTTCCCCCTCCCCGGGACGGGCGGTTTCAATAATAAACCCCCTTAGCTTATAGCGTCCGGGTTTTTTAATCAACCACGAAAACCCCGCTTCATACACCGCGTCCCCCCGGGGCAGGGCCGCAATTCTATTTCCCCGGTCTTCTATCCGCAGGGGGCCCGCATCCAGGGCGGAGATCCCCCCCCGGGCAAAAAGTCGGATGACCTCCCGGCGGGGCTCCCCGGATCCCCGCCGCGGGACCCGGTCCGGGCTAAACCCGGCATCTCCGGCCCCCTCCTCCTTCAACCGATCCGCGGCCAAAAACAGGGCTTCTTCCCGGATAATTTCCGGCTCCGCAAAAAAAATTTCCCGGGACAGGGCCAGAACCCGGGCTCCGGCCCGCTCCCAGGGGAGCCTGCTCCGGGCAAGATCGGTAATAGCCGCCGCGGCCAATCCCTGGGTCTCCCCCAACCCCAGGAGGGACCTTCGCCAAAAGGGGAACAGCTCATCCAGGACGGGGATGAGCCTGTTCCGGATACGGTTCCGCAAAAACCGGTCGTCCCCGTTGGTGGAATCGGTTCGGAAGGAAAGGCCCCGTTCCGTAAGGTAACGGAGTACGGCGGACCGGTCCTGATCCAAAAGGGGCCGGAACAAGCGGCCCCGGGAACGGGGCATACCGGCCAATCCCGCGGGACCTGCCCCGCGGAGAAAGCGCATGAGGATCGTTTCCAGAAGATCATTCCGGGTGTGGGCCGTGAGGATCCACTCCGCCCCGATCCGCCGGGCCTCCCGGTTCCAAGCGGCGCGGCGGTAGAGCCGGGCCGCACCCTCCACCCCGACACCCCGCTCCCGGGCGGTTTGCGCCACCCTTCCCGGGGGTATGGAAACCAGCCTGAAGGGGACCTCCAGGGAAGCGCAAAGTCTTTGCACCCACCGGGCGTCCCCCCGGCTTTCCTCCCGGGGCCGGA
>JAIRMO010000182.1 GCA_031258625.1 Spirochaetaceae bacterium
TTAGATTGAACGCCCCTTTTTTTAAACTTTGAATTACTGTTTAATCATTGAACCGGGTTTAAAATATCAAAATCCGGTTGTACTCAAAAGCGCCCATTGGTTTAGGATTATTACTCTGTTTTATGTAATGACTTGACATATTTTGCGGTATAATACAATACTTTAACCTAGGTTTTCGATAAAAGGAGCGGTAATGATAGATGATGATATATTGACCATAGAAGAAGTTGCCCGGTATTTACGGGTTTCCGAGCGAACCGTCTATGATTGGGCACAAAAAGGGGAAATTCCCTCGGGGAAAATAGGGACGGTATGGCGGTTTAAAAAAACGGAAATCGAAAAATGGGTAAACGATCGTTTGTCGGCCAATAAGTTGAATCCCTACTTTAATTCTATCCATGTCGCCACGGTGATTTCTCCGGATCGGATCCTTTTCCTTAATTATTCCACCAAACAGGATGCCCTTTTGGCCCTGGCGGACAATCTTTCCAAGGCCCCTCAGGTAAAAAACCGGCAGGAACTAGCCCAGGAGATTTTAAAGCGGGAAGAATTGATGAGTACCGCCATGGGCAGGGGTATTGCCATACCCCATGTTCGGTTGTCTTCGGTTACGGATCTCGTGGTTTCCGTGGGGATCAGCCAGACCGATATTAGCGACTTTCAGGCCCTGGATGACGAACCGGTCCGGCTGATCTTTATGATCGCCGCGGCGTATAATCAGCATGCCTATTATCTCCAGACCCTCTCTTTTTTCAGCGCCCGCCTTAAAAACCAGGAACTCAGAAACGCCCTGTTGGCGGCAAAAACCCCCGAAGAGGCCCATGCTCTTTTAATCGGGGAATACCGGACCTAAGCGGATCCGTACAGATACTCCTATTCAAACCGGATACCCATCCACCGGGAGATTTCGCTCACGTCCGCCCTGATACGGCCCAGGGGAACCGGGGCGGTAGTTTCCGCTACCAGCCAACGGGTATCCCCCAGAGGAAAACGGGCGCCGGCGCCGGGCAGATCCGCCAGTCCCATGGCGTGCTTATATTCGGCGGAAACCATGATGGCCCCGGGTATATGGGCCTGTTCTAGGATGAGGGCCCACAGCAGAGCCCGGCTGTCGCAGTCTCCCCGGCCTTCAAAGGCGGCGCTTACCAGGTTCACAAAATCGCTGCCCAGGAGATCCCGTTCATAGGTAAAGGATTGTACCCATTTCAGGGCCTTTTCCGCGAGGGCCCTGTCTGCGGATGCCGTGTCCGTGGAAGCCGTTGTTCCCGTATCGGCCGGCTCTTTCCATGCCGGTACGTTCCAGTACCGTTCCAGGGCAAAGGCGGCGCCGGCCAGCCGTTCAAAGGAGTCCCGGTATATGGCCCGGTAGAAACGGGCCCAGGCTTCTTTCCCCAGGGGGGTGTTCCCATAAGACTTGAGGACGACGAATTCCCGGTCCACCAGGGCCTGGGCGCCCTGGGCGTCAAACTCCCGAAGGGGAACCGGGAGATCGAGCCCCGCCGGTTTACCGGTAATCCGGCCACCCCGGGGGTAGGTAAATTCCGTAATAGGCCCCGGGGCATACCTATCCGCATCGGAGGGGGCAATGGAATCCAGGGCGGATAAATGGAGGTTCTGCAGTTCCCCTTTCCCGGCGGGACCATAGGCCAATGCCACTAACCAGGGGGGAGGAGAGGGGCCGGGGTTTTCCCCGCCCTTTTCCAGCTCAACACAGAGCCCCCAGCCTTCAAAAGAAAACCCTTCAGAAGCCCCTTCCCCGTTCCCCCGGTTATCCCCGGTCTCAAAGGCCAGTTCCAGGAGGGCGGCTTTTTTGTTTCGATATTCAAAAAAAGCGATTTCCCCCCGGTTTCCCAGCCGTTTTTGAACATCCGCGGTCAGGACCTCCAGGGACGGATAGGCGGTTCCGGCATAAACCGCCGCGTCAAAGCCCCCCCGGCCCTCGAAAGAAAAGGAAAACCGGTCCGTTCCGTTTCCGTCCCGGTAGGTATACCCCTCGGGAAGGTCCATACGGAACCCCCAGGTCGGGGAATAGAGGGGTTCGGATATCATAAATGCCGGGTTTATCCCCGCAAAAAAGAAGAGGATCACCAAGATGTCCCGAAAAGGGGATAAGACAGGATCAATTGATTTTTTCATGGTAGTATAATAATCGGTAGATCCCCTTGGACTATCTCAACTAAAAAGGAAAACCCAGGAGTTTTTTTGAAAAACATTTCCCTGTTGTTTGAAAACGACGAATGTATCATCCTCAATAAACCCGCGGGGCTCCCGGTACAGGGAGGGGAGAAGGTCGGGGCTTCTCTGGACCGGATCCTGGCCGCGGAGCGATCCCCCCGGCCCCTTCTGGTACACCGCCTTGACAAGGATACCTCCGGACTCATCCTGGTGGCGAAAAACCGGGAGGCCGCCGCCCGGTTTTCCGCCCTCTTTGCCCCGGGGAAGTCCCCCCGGCTTATCCTCAAGCTGTACCTCGCGGTGTGCGCCGGGCGGCCGGATCCCCCGGAGGGGATCATCCGGGAGGAGCTTCCCGGCAAGCGGGGGTTCCAAAAGGCGGAGACCTCCTATCGGTTACGGGAGGAAAACGGGCGGTTTTCCCTCCTGGAACTGGAACTGGGTACCGGCCGTACCCATCAGATCCGCCGCCACCTGTCCCGCCTGGGGAATCCCATCCTGGGGGATGATAAATACGGAAATTTCGCCCTGAATAAGGAACTCAGAAAAACCCTGGGGCTCAAACGGCTCCTCCTCCATTCCGCCCGGCTCGTTATCCCTCCGTCCCTTTTGGGGTATCCCCTGGATGTCAGCGCCCCGCCGCCTGACTATTTTCAGCTTTTGGGCGGAGGGGCATAGCCCCTTCCCGTTCGATTTTCCAGCGACCGGTCATGTGGACGCGCTTGCCCCGGTCTTCTTCCCCGAATTCCAGGGTGAGGGGGAGCGGGAATATGAAGGGAAAAACGGTTTGGATCGCTGTTTCCCCATACCGGGGTCTGACCCTCCTGTCCGAATACCTAATGGGGTCTGACCCCATAGGCGTTTACTTAAACGCAAGACTGGAAGAATTTATCCGTGGATTAACGCTGAATTTGGCCTCTTTAATCCGTGAAAATCAGGGTAACCGGCGGACTTTTTCCGCGACGTATACGCATAGCGGGTCCGCCCCCCACTCCTTGCATAAATATACGTAAAGGGTCAGACCCTAAACGTATATTTATGCAAAACCCACCCCCAGAGGGGGTTCGTTCCCTAAGTAAACGCCTATGGGGTCTGACCCCATGCGGGCGGAAACAAAGTGTCCGCGCAAACGGGAATTACCGGTGAAATTCCCGCATTAGGGCGTAATCCGTTTGCGGTCCCGGGGGAAGAGGCTTGCCTCTTTAACGTTGGCGAGCCCCAGGATCTTCTGGGTGAGCCGTTCACAGCCGATGGCAAAGCCCCCGTGGGGGGGACAGCCGTATTTAAAGACCCGGTACCCCTCAATGTCCGCTTCTTTAAGGCCGAATTTGGGAAGCACCTCCAGGAGGGCGTGGTAGTCGTGCTGCCGCCGGCCCCCGGTGGTGATTTCCAGCCCCCGGAACAGGGCGTCGAAACTCATGGTGGAGGTAACCCCCTCTCCGGCCTCTTCGGAAGGGCCCCCCCGGGGATAGGCATAAAAAGGCCGGTACCGCCGGGGGAATTCGTTTACAAAGACGAGGGCTATCCCCTGTTCCCGGTGGGCCCACTCGCAGAGGAGCCGTTCCGCCTCGGGGTTGATGTCGAAGATCCGCCCGCCGCCCCGGCTTTTTGCGGCTTCCCCGTTGGCCAGCTTCAGGGCCTCGTCGTAGGGTATGAGGGGGGCCCTTTGAACCGCGGCGGCATCGGGGACCGTGGCGTTCCACTGCTCCAGTTCCGGGGCGTTTTTCCGGGCAACCTCGGCAAAGATATGGGAGAGGAGCCCCCGCTCCAGTTCGATCAGGTCCTTTTCGGATTCGATAAACCCCATCTCCACGTCCAGGGAAACATACTCATTGAGATGCCGGGGGGTGTCGTGTTTTTCCGCCCGGTAAGCCGGGGCAACCTCAAAGACCCGTTCCAGCCCCGAAGCCACCATGATCTGTTTGTAGATCTGGGGGGACTGGGCCAGGCAGACCTTTTTGTCAAAGTATTCCACCTCAAAAAGCTCCGCCCCCCCTTCGGTGCCCCCCCCCACGAGCTTGCTGGTCTTGATCTCCGTAAAGTCCTGGTCCCGGAGGTACGCGGAAAAGGCCTCGATGATCGTGGCCTGGACCTTGAAGATCCCCCGTATTTTGGGGTTCCGCAGGGACAGGGCCCGGTGGTCCAGGATCGCCTCCAACCCGACCTTGGTTATGTCCCCGTTCACCTGGAAGGGGAGATCCCCCTCGGCCTTACTGATAATTTCCAGGGACCGGACCCGGAGTTCCACCCCTCCGACGGCCTTTTCGTTCCTGGCGGGGATCCCCCGGGCGGTGATCACCGATTCCGGAGTAAGGGCCAGGGCTGCCGCCCCCGCTTCCTCCCCCGCCAGCCCCGCCGGGGCGTCTTCCCCGGACAGCACCAACTGGAGCAGCCCCGACCGGTCCCGGAGGATCACGAAGGTGATCCCCCCCAGTTCCCGGATCCGGTGGACCCAGCCGGAGACTTCCACCTCCCCGGCGCCTTCAATTGCCTTGGCGATATCCTTGGCGAGTACCCGCATAATTCCTCCATTACAACGAACTGCTAGGCCGTTTTTGCGATCAGGGCTTCCACCTGGGACCGGACGATTCCGGGATCCGCCCGGCCGCCGGTAGCCGCCAGGACCTTACCCACCAGGTAGGCGGTAAGGGTATTGGCCCGTTTGGTGTTTCCTTCGGTATGGGCGGAACGGACCTCCCCAAAAACCGCCGCTTCTTCGGTATAGACCGAATGTACCGTTTGGGCGATCTTTTCAGGATCCGCTATCCGGGCCCAGCCCCGCTCCCGGATAATGATTTCCGGGTCCTCGTCCTCCGCCAGGACCACCTCCGCCGCTTCCCGGGCGTTTTTCAGGGACACTTCCCCCCGGGCCACCAGGACCACCAGGGCCGCTAGGCGTTGAGGCCCCAGGGCAAAGGAAAGGATGTCCTTGGGGGGGATCCCCTCCCGGCCCAGGATGTGTTTGATGTCCGTGAGGATCCAGTTGGCGATCCGCCCCGCCGCGTCCCGGCTTTCCATACCCCGGCGGACCGCCTCGGCCAGGGCGGCCTCAAAATAGTCGGCCCCGGCCTTTTCCTCGCAGATGAGGTCCGCCTGCTCCGCGGAAAGGCCGAAATCGGCCTCAAACCGCCGCGTCCGGGGGACGGGCAGCTCCACCAGGGCCTCCTCCACCGAGGAGAGGAAAGTCCCGTCGGGCTCAAAAACCGGCAAATCCGGCTCGGGGAAGTAACGGTAGTCCTGGGCGTTTTCTTTGGTCCGCATGGGCTCGGTCTGGTCCCGGTTTTCGTTCCAGAGCCGGGTCTCCTGGATCACCTCCTTGCCCTGGTCCAGCCGTTCCCCCTGGCGGCGGATCTCATGGTTGAGGGCCAGCCGGACAAAACGGGAGGAGTTGAGGTTTTTGATCTCCACCTTCCGGCCCAGGCCCTTGCCGGGGAGATTGATCGACACGTTGGCGTCCGCCCGGAGAGAGCCTTCTTCCATATTGCCGTCGCAGACCCCCAGGTAACGGACCATGCGCCGGAACTGCTGGATGAAAAACTCCGCCTCTTCCCCGGTTTCCATGTCCGGCTCGGTAACGATCTCCAAAAGGGAAACCCCCGCCCGGTTGTAGTCCAAAAGAGACACCGTACCGGTGTGGATCATCTTCCCCGCGTCCTCCTCCAGATGGCATTCCTTGATCCGCACCCGCTTGCGGATACCCCGGCCCTCGATGTCAAGAAAGCCCTCCTGCCCCAGGGGGGAAGCGAACTGGGATATCTGGTAGTTTTTGGGCATATCCGGGTAAAAGTACTGCTTCCGCTCAAACCAGGTCCGGGGGGGGATCCGGCAGTTCAGGGCCCGGGCCACCATACAGCCCATCCGCATGGCCTCAATATTGAGGGAGGGGAGTACCCCGGGGTAGCCCATACAGACCGGGCAGACATTGGTATTGGGCTCGTCCCCAAAGGCGGAACGGCAGCCGCAGAAGACCTTGGTTTTGGTCAGGAGGTGGATGTGGACTTCAAGTCCGATAAACGACTGGTACATGGCTAACCTCTATTCGTGCGGTCAATGACCGCACCGTAAAATCGAACAGGAAACTTCGTTTCATGCTAACTCCAAAAGGGACGGTGCCCCGGGGGATGGGGGATGGGGTACGCGGCCTCATAGGTTTCGGCGATATCCAAAAGGGCGGCCTCGGCAAAGGCCCGGCCCAAAAGCTGGACCCCCACGGGAAGGCCCCCGGCGAGTTCCGCGGGAAAGGACAGGGCGGGGAGCCCCGCCAGGTTGGCGCAGCAGGTGTAGAGGTCCGCGGCCTTTTGGGCGAAGGGGGAAAGCCCCGTCTCCCCCCGGCCAAAGGCCCGGGTGGGGAACACCGGAAGGAGGATCCCGTCGCAGGGGGGCGGGGGGCCGCCGTAATCCGCCCCCCCCAGGAGTTCCTCAAAGCTCCGGCGGATCCCCGCACGGATCCGCTGGGCCCGGAGGTAGTAACGGTCCTGAAACCCGGAACGGAGGACGAAGGTCCCCAGGAGGATCCGCAGCTTCACCTCCGGGCCGAACCCCGCTTCCCGGGTTTTGTCGATGAGGTCGTCGGGGTTTTCCGCCCAGTCCGGGCGTTTGCCGTAGCGCACCCCGTCGAACCGGGCCAGGTTGGCGCTGGCTTCGGCGGTGGCGATGGTGTAGTAGGCGGGAACCCCGTATTTCAGGCTGGGGATTTCCACCTCCACCAGGGTATGGCCCAGAGCGGCCAGGCGATCCCGGACGGCCCGGAACGCCCGATCCACCTCCTCCTCCAGCACCGCCGCCCGGGCCGCGGTCTGCAGGGCCGCCTCGGCCCCTTCCGTCCCGTCCGCCTCCGCGGCGGAGGCCGTGGCCACGGCCCGGGCCACCGCCTCCGGAGAAAGGACCCCGATCACCCGGGGGGCGTCCCTGGGCCGGGAAGCGCCGTAAAGGGGGGGGGAGCCCGGAGGGGCTTCCCGGGTGGTCTCGTCCCGGGGATCCTTCCCCCGGATGGCCGCGAAAACCGCCCGGCACCGGGCCGCGGTATCCGAGAGGACCCCGATGGTCTCCAGGCTTGAGGCGTAGGCCACGAGGCCGTACCGGGACACCGCCCCGTAGGTGGGCTTGAGCCCCACCACCCCGCAGAAGGCGGCGGGCTGCCGCACCGATCCCCCGGTGTCCGACCCCAGGGCAAAGGGCACCACCCCGGCGGCCACCGCCGAAGCGGACCCCCCGGAGGATCCCCCCGCCACCCGGCTCTGGTCCCAGGGGTTATTGGTCCGCCGGATCCCCGAGGCGTCGGTGGAGGACCCCATCCCGAATTCGTCCATGTTGGTTTTACCGACAACCACCGCCCCCGCGGCTTCCAGACGCCGCACCGCCGTGGCGGTATAGGGGGATCGGAGCTTTTCCAGGAGTTTGGAGCCGCAGCTTAAGGAAAAACCCTTGACCGCGATATTGTCCTTTACCGCGCAGGGCAGCCCCCGGAGCGGGGCGGTCTCCGGCGGGAGGGGAGGCAGATCCGGGGGAAGCCCCCCTTCCTCCGGGACGCCGGGATCATCCCTCCATTCGATAAAAGCGCCGATCCGATCTTCCCATTCCCTATAATATGATAAAAACCCGTCGGGTAATTTTATTCCCATGTATATTGTTCCTCCACCATATAGTACCTTAACCGGGGATGAAAATAAAGGGATTGGTTAATTCAAGGTCCCGGTCAGGATAAAAGTACGTTCCCTTCCCTTATAAAACGTTGGGGACCACAATGAACCGGCCATCCCGTTCACCCGCGTTGTTGAGCAGGTTTTCGTTGAGGCCGTCGGCAGAACAAGGGGGATTATGTGCGTTATTTTGGACGGTATCGGACCGGAAGTGACAGGAACCGGCGGTCCACTGAGGTTCGTTAAGGGAGGAAATGGAGGCGGAGAAGGCCCCGGCATCCTCGTCGGCCGCCTGCATGGCGGCAAAAAACCTAAGCATCTGCTCAAATGCGGGAAACGCCCTGGTAAGTTCCGTTTCATCCAAATTGAGATGGGCAAGCCGGGCGGTTTCTTGTAAATCTTCGATTTTCATGAAAGGATTCTCTCACAGGAAAAGGGGCCCTGTCAAGTATATTTATTCATTTGAAGGAGCGCCGTTGTATAATTATTCCGGTTAAGGGCAGGGCGCTTAGGGCAAAGGGCCTTTCCGGATCATATAAAAAACCGTAGCTCCAAAGATACTGATATAGGGTTGAGCGGGCAATAAACCCGGCGCTCCCAACCCTATTTGTATTGTCGCAAAAATATAGAAAGATGCCGAGTGTTTTTAGAGCGCCTTTTCGCTCATCCTTTGGGCTGAAATTCCGGCTAAGGCGGCGCTCTCATAATTTATATCCGCGCGGATTTTAGGTATCCTCCATTCCTTTTTCGGCGCCCGGCGTCAATTCCGCCCCCAGCTCAAAGGCCTTCCCGCAATCCTGGGGAAAGACCTCCTTCCGGCGTTTTTTCCGGTCCGCCTCGCTCACCATGGTTATCCCGTATTTGCCGTAATCCTCGGTCTGCCAGGTCTCGGTGGATCGTAGCGTTTTAGACAGGCCGAAGATGTGGCTAAAAAGGCCCTCGTAAGCCTGGAATTTGGCGGTGTACCCGGCCTGATCCAAGCCGGCCTCAGGGATATTCATGGTGTAGATCAAGCCCACCGGGACCCGCCGCGTAAAATGGGGCTTCCGGTCCTTTTCGTAGGAAATATACTGAAAAGTAAGCCGTTCAATGAGGGCCCGCATGGAAGCGCTGAGTTCCCCGATATAGATGGGGGAACCAAGAAAAAAGGCGTCGCAGGCGTCGATCTTATCGAGTACCGGCCGGAGTTCGTCCTTAACCACGCATCTGCCCAGGCTGGGGCCGCCCTTCCGCTTACATTCAAAACAACTGATACACCCCTTAAAATTGAGGTCGTAGAGGTTTATCAGTTCCGTCTCCGCTCCCCGGGACGCGGCGCCCTTGAGGGCCTCCCCGATCAGGATGTGGGTGTTCCAGCCCTTCCGGGGGCTGCCGTTTATTCCGATTACATTCATCATAGCTCTCCTCCTATTTACAAGAATGATAACCGGGAAGCTGACGCTTGTATAGTTTCATCCGAAAAATCATCAGCTTTTGAAACCGGAAACGCATTAACAAGAACGGGGTTACACAGTCTATCTCCCGCTGAATATCCCCCGCTTTTCAAGGCTGCCTTTTGGTGAGTTTACAGTTTGCGGATCCCGCGCAGCCCCGCCCCCGGTTATAGAAGCCGGCTCAGGACCATGTAGATCAGGGTTCCCCCAAAGATGCTGATCAGAGCATTCCGCTTCCATAAGTGAACCAGGGCGGTGAAACCTGAGGCTATCAGTACCGGGATGCTTCCGGGGAGGTCTTCTTTTACGGAGCCGGCTATGGCGTTGAA
>JAIRMO010000184.1 GCA_031258625.1 Spirochaetaceae bacterium
TCGGTCTGTACCTGCCCCAGTACAAGTCCTACCTCATCCGCCCAGGCGCTCACGATATGGATGGCGTTCCGTTCCCCGCTTCCACTCCCCCTCACCGTTTTCCCGTCCACCGCGATAACTGAACCGCTGCTCATCCGTTCCCGAAAATACCCCATAAGCCGTATTAACTCGGCGTCCCTCCGCTTCCTCCGTTCCGATACCCCATTCTGTGCCCATCGGTAGTAGGCCCCCCTTGATACCCCAAAAAGTCCGAGTCCGGCCATCTCCCTGATGGCATACCGTCCCTGGCTCGTGTGCATGAACCGGTACGCCATTACGGGGGGGCTCCTTGTGCGAAGATGACCGCCGCTTTTTTAGGATTTCATTCGCACTCCTCAGCGCCTTGTTTTCTTTCCGCAGCCGGACCAATTCCTCGTCCCGGGGCCGTCCGTGTCCGGGGAGCGCCGGCAACTGGTCTTTCTCTGCCGCCTTTAACCGCTGTATCCACCGGTATAATACGTTTTCGGGGACCCCCAGGTCCTGGGCGATCTGACGCACCGGCTTTTCCCGTTTCTCCGCCAAGGCTACCGCCTCGGCTTTGAATTCCCGCGTATACACCCGCCGTTCTTTCATCTTCTTTCCCATCTTCTTCTCCTTGCTGTTGTAACACTCTCTTATTCTTGTGTCTACCAGATGGGGTAAGGTCCATCCTTTGAGCGTTTGTCCTGAATTACGGGTCACCTTTAGCTGCGGCGGAGACACGGCTTCCGGAGCCGGAAAAACGTATCCCCACGGTTATGGTGAGGCCGGGCATATAATAATCGTCAAAGGACTCGTAACTTTGGTTGAGGATATTCCGAAGGACCGCGAAACCGGAGATGTTTTTACCGATCCCCTGGTTGAGATTGGCGTTTACCAATACATAGGGTTTCAACCCGGTAAGATTTACCGTATCCGCATAACGTCGGCCTTCGTAATGGCCCGAAAACGTCAGGGAACCCCTATAACCCCGGAAGCCCCTTTCCCAGGGCAGGGTAAGGAAAAACCCCACCGTATGTTGGGGCATATAGGGGAGCCGTTTGTCCGATGCATAGGTGTAGCCGTAACTCAAAAGATAACTCAGCAGGTACTGATAGGAAAAGGAAAGGCCGATTTTTTCAAAGGGCCCCCGGGAAAGGGGGACAGTACAACGCAACTTTGCGTCCAGGCCGAAAAAAATCGCCTCCCCCACATTGACGGGCTTCCAGACCGCGCCCGACGGGTACCAATGGATGGAATCGGCGGTCCATTGGGTAAAGAAAAACCCCTCCAGGTCTATCCGGTCATGGGGCCGGTATGCGGCGCCCAGGTCCGCTCCCCAACCGTCTTCACTTTTCAGGTCCGGGTTACCGTACATACCGCCTCCCTTCCAGTACAGGTCCTCAAAATCAGGGAGTTTGAAACTACGGAAATAGTTGTTTTTGAGGGTAAAGGAATCCGTGGGGGTCCAGACAAAACCGAGCTTGGGGACGGGTACTACCGGTACGGCTTCACCCCCGGGGAAAACGGTTTTGATCGAGGGGATGACGAGGACCCGCCGCGCCGGCTGAAATTCCGCGGTCGCGTAGAGGCCGCCGTCGTGCCGGTCATGACGGCCCATGTCCGTGGAATCCAAAAAGGCATAGCGGTAGTCCCCCCCCAGGCGCAGGGTGAGCCAATCCCGGGGGTACCAGCTCCAGCGGTTGACGGCCGTAACAACCTGCTGATCGTGCCGGGAGGAGGCGGCATACTCCCTAACCGACCAGGCATGGGACAGGGAAGCCTCGGCGGAAAGCTCGTCCCGAAAGGCCCGGGGCATATCCACCATAAGATTCTGCCGGATGGAAAAATCCCGCTGTTTTTCCCCGATATCGGAAGTCCCCGAAAGGGGGATGTTTTTGTCGCCGTAGTAGAGGTCCCCGCCGATGATGAGTTTTGTCTCATCCGGCAGATCCCGGATATAGGAGAGGCCCCCCCCCGCATCCCATACCTCATTACTTTCCCTGCGGAGGGTCCTGCCGTAATAGTCTTTAAAAAGAAAATGGTTCCCCGCACGGTTGGTGAAAAGCCCCCCGGACCAGGAAGATTTTTCGGAGCCGTAACCCAGGGACAGGGTGATGTTTTGGGTGTCAATCAGGTCCTGCCATTGGGGGCCCTGATCGCCGGAACGGGGCTTGTAGTATTTCCCCGGCAGGGCGGCGGTATTCGCCATGCTGCCCCCGATCCGCAGGCCGGGGGCCTCTTTTTTAAGGGTGATGATATTGATCACCCCCCCCAGGCTGCCGGATACGTTGTATTTGGAATCGGACCCGCCGTAGACAACCTCGATCCGGTCTACGGAAGAGAGGTCAACGAGGGAAATGTCAAAATCCCCAGTTGCCGGGGAATTTACGGGAACCCCGTTGATAAGAAAGGCGATCCGCTGCGAATCAAAACCCCGCATATTGACGGCCGTCTGGTTCCCGTAGGGGCCGTACCGGGTAACGCCCAGATCGAGGGTTTCCTGCAAAAGAACCGCCAGGTCCGGGGCATGGGTATTTTCGATTTCTTCCCGGGTGATTGTCTTTACCTGTTGGGTGGTTTCCGGGCTCGCGGTAACGGTGATCCCTTCCCGGTTCTCCAAAAGGGGGATCTCACCGCCCAAAAAATCATCATCCCCTTCCGTCCCTTCCTGCGGGAAAAGAGACGTGAGAACGAGGCAAAAAAAAACCGGAGACAATTTTCCTGCCCGGAGGAACGGTAAAAACATAGTTATTGTTTTACATATGGTCCGCCCCACATAGTTACATAATTACCGACATTATCCTGGGTAAATTCCTTTTTTGCCTGCTCCGCACTGGTGATTATCGGGGTAATTTCCTTATAAGGCGGGGTTGATTCCCAACGCCCGGCGTTAGCCATCTCCATCCTGGTGGCCGTTAATCCCTTGTAATAGACCGCACCGAAAGTACGGCCCGTGGAAGGAAGCCCGGTATCGTATCTAAAAATAATAACCCCTGAGGAATTATCGAAATATTCAATGGATATGACGATTCCGCTAAAATCCCCGCCATAAGGCGAACCATAACTAAGGGTCGTGTTCGTTATTGTATAAGTGTCCTCCGCTGTTTGTCTTGGATCCGTCCAGATCCCGATAAGGGAAAAACGGCCTTCACCGCCGCTCCAATCACAGCTTGAAAAGAGGGCCGAGCCCATAACCAGGCATAATACCAAAACGGGCAAAACATTTTTTACCAAAAAACGTTTTCTTACGGAAGAATGGGATAAAAACATACACTACTCCTTTCCGAAGAAAAGAAGTCCTGGGGAAAATACCGGATAAAGAATCGGCAGTTTTCTCAAGGCATTTCCTCGAAGCCTGGGAATAAGACGAACCAAAATAGTCCGGCGTATACCAAAGTCTCCTGGCTTGCGGGCCTTTTTCGCCGGCCTTCCCAAGCGGTTTGCCCAGTGGCTGTTAGGGGATGTCCGGAAAGCCGGTTACTTCCTGAACCCCTTGGCGAAATCGGTTCATCCCGAACCGCCTGGGGCGGTTTTCGGACGAATACCCGGTCACAGTTACGGGATAGCGGAGGATTACCCGGCTTACGGGGCCGGCCTCACTTCCTTTGCAATATACCAAGATAGTTTACTATGGGTTAGATAAATTGTCAATACCTCGCATTGCCTCATGTCGTTAATCAGTGATAAGTTCACCCCCTATAGTAACGAGGGAAACGTTCACC
>JAIRMO010000063.1 GCA_031258625.1 Spirochaetaceae bacterium
GTTTTATTCATCTTGTTTTATTTTAGTTCCCATTTCTATAATAATTATCGTACTTCAATTAATGCTTAAAGCTGACCGCCTAAAGGCGGTGGTTTTAAACCTGGCACATGGAAAATAAAAATTTTCAGTGGGCGTTTACGGATAGGACCGTTTAAAGTCCTTAACCCGGGCGGAAGCGGTAACCCGCAAGGGGGAACGATCCCCCCGGATAAGGTACTGATACCCCAGGCCGGCGATCATGGCCCCGTTATCCCCGCAGAGTTCCGGGGGGGGGAAAACACACCGGAGGTCCCGCCGCTCCGCCAGCCGGGCCCGGAGGTACGAATTGGCCGCCACCCCCCCGCCGGCTACGACGACCGAAAGTTTGGTGTCCTCCGCGGCCCGGAAAAGGCTTCGGAGGAGGATCTCCACTGCGGTTTTTTGGAAGGAAGCGGCAATATCCTCGGGACCGGTGGTTTTTTTTACCCGGAATTGTTCCAACTGGTTTATCACCGCGGTTTTGAGCCCCGAATAGGACACGTCGTAGGGATGTTCCCCCTTATACAGGTTCGGCATG
This sequence comes from Spirochaetaceae bacterium, assembly GCA_031258625.1. GTDB lineage: Bacteria > Spirochaetota > Spirochaetia > Treponematales > Breznakiellaceae > JAIRMO01. The sequence continues at coordinate 557 of JAIRMO010000063.1, forward strand.
GGGAAACGGAACGCATCGGGGCTGCCCCGCTGCGCCAGCTTGTCGATGGCGGCCCCGCCGGGATAGCCGAATCCGTAATACTTCGATACCTTGTCGAAGGCCTCCCCCACGGCGTCGTCGATGGTGGCGCCCAGGACGGTGATATCGTCAAAATTATCCACCCGGCAGATGATGCTATGCCCCCCCGAGACCAGGAGCCCCAAAAAAGGATACCCGGTCCCGGAATCTCCGGTTAATTGGCAGGCGTAGAGGTGGGCCAGCATATGATCCACCGCGATAAAAGGCAAATCCCGGGCCCAGGCAAAGGCCTTGGCAAAACTCAACCCCACGAGGAGGGAACCCAACAGCCCCGGACGGGCGGTAACCGCCACCCCGTCTATGCCGCCGGGTCCCAGGCCGGCCGTATCCAGGGCTTCCTTGACCACGGCATAGATCCACTCGGTGTGTTTACGGCTTGCTATTTCGGGGACCACCCCGTCGTAGACAGCGTGAAAGGGTATCTGGGTGGCCACCACGTTGGATAACAGGGTCTTTCCGTCCTGAACTACCGCGGCGGCACATTCGTCGCAGGAGGATTCGATGCCCAAAACCTTCATAACAATAGGTCGAAGTCTTCCATATCCGATATACCCATCATGAACCGGGATATGGTCGACAGGGAATACCCCTGCTCCACCAGATCAGGATAAAGTTCTTCCAGGGTTTCGGCAAGTTCCGAAGACCAGGTATGCCCAATCATCACCGCCGATCCCTTTTGGTCCGCCCGTCTGAGTCCGTCCTGGACGTACCGGATCATGGCGGCCTTTTCCTGTATATTATCTAAAAACACATCGCGCTCCCCAATCTTTATTCCCATACGCTTCGCAACTGCGGGCGCTGCCGTATCGGCGGTAGTCCGTGAATCCAAAAAATATATCCTATATTCCCGGCATAGGGCAAGTATGATCTCCATAATCTCCGGATCCATGGTTATTCTTGACCCCTGGTGGTTGTTCATCCCCGCCACAGGGCCTATTTCCGCTAGATTACGCTCCACAATAGCCCGGATATCCCCGGCGCTCATCCCCGTATAGACTGCCCCGGGCCCCGGATCCTGCCCCCCCAGGGCCTCCATGGGCTGATGGAGGAACACCTCCTTGCCCGCGGCCCGGATACGCCGGGCGGCTTCGGCGGAATGGGGCAGCCCCGGCAGGACCGCTATGGTGAGGGGGCCGGGGAAGCGGAGAAAGGGCTCCAGTTCCCGGAGGTTGTTCCCCGCGTCGTCGATGACAAAAACCAGGGTCTTTGACCGGACCGGCCGCTCCAGCGGGGGCGCCCCGGGAGAAACCGGGACAGTTTCGGGGGACGGAGGGGCCGGGGGCCTAACCGGGGGGGCCTGGGGGACGGCCTTCGCCGGAGCCGGCGTGGCGGGAACGGATTCGGGGCGCCGGGGGGAAGGGGCCGCCGGGGGCGGTTCCGCGGCTTCCACCGGCGGCGGGGACGCCCCGGGGGAAACCGGGGCAGTTTCGGGGGGGGGAGGGACCGGTGGCCTTACCGGGGTTTCCTCACCCCCGCTTTGAGGCGGCGGGCCGGCGGAGACCAGCTCCGGGACGGCTGCTCCCCGGGGTTTTGCGGAACGAAGGGCAAGGACCACGGCCGAAGTCGTAATGGTCAGGATAATCAAGGCCACCGTAAGCAAAACCACCCGGAACCGATCCCGGGGGCTGAGGGCCTTACCGGACCGCCGTTTCCGTGGTTGAGCCTTTCCCTTGGCAGGGGGGGGCGCCCGGTCTTTTGAAGATTTTTTCACCACTTTGAGGATAACCCCTTGGGGGCTGTTGGTCAACTAAAAAACACCGGACAGGCGCATAGAATCGGCCGCCGCCTGGTTTACCGTTGTCATTGCGGGGAAAAAGGCGCCCCGGGGGAACGCGCAAGGGATTGAAGTGGAATACGTTTTGACAGGTTCCCTGTCAAAACGTATTATAACGGAAAGCCCGGTTTCCGGTGCTTGCGCCGGAAATGCGCCCAAAAAAAGAGGAGGCACATTCCTATACGTTTGTCCGGTAAAAAACACGACAAAACCCGGGTAAAAATTTGCTTTTACCCGGACCGCCCCTGTTTTTCTTAAACGGGGGGTTACTTCCCCCCATCCAATGAGAAAAACCTATATGGCCTCGTCGTAGAGGGCATCCCATAAAGCCCGGCCGTCCCGGCGGATCTTGTTCAGAGCCCTTATTTCTATTTGGCGCACCGTTTCCGGGGAAAGCCCCATCTTGACGCCTATTTTTTTTAAGGTGTACTGTTCGCCCCCGTCAAGCTGATACCGGTAGGTGAGGATCCGCCGTTCCCGTTCCTTGAGACGGGACAGAAAACGCAGGGTGTCATCCCGGGAGGACTTTTTCAACATCGCCCGCTCGGGGCTATAGGTATAATCCTCGTGGAGGTCCACCACCGCGGCGGAATCGTCATTCCCCGATTCCATTTCCAGGGATACCATGCCATTGGTCATGTAGAGGATGTATTCCACATCCTCAAGGGGAATCCCAATTTCCTCGGCTATCTCATCGGTATTAGGCTGGCGCATCAAGACCTGGCTCAGGCTATGATAGGCCCGCTGGATCTTCCGCAGGAGTTCCTCTTTACGATGGGGCAGGCGGATCGTCCGGCGTTTGTTCGCCAGGAACCGGCTTATGGATTGCCGGATCCACCAACTGGCATAGGTTGAAAACCGTACGTTTTTGAGGTAATCGTATTTTTCCGCGGCATGCATAAGGCCGATGTTGCCTTCCTGGATAATATCCATAAAGGACACGTCAGAGGTCATATAAAAACGGGCTATCTTTACCACCAGCCGTAAATTAGCTTCGATTAATTTACGCCGGGCATCGGGATCGCCGGTTTGGATTCTTTTGGATAATTCTAATTCCTCTTCAAAAGTGAGCAACGGGATACCCTTGATCTGACTAAAATAAGCCTGTAAGATATCATCGTTATGCAACGCTTCTTGTCTTTTGCTCAATTTTGCCCTCCTTTTTCAAACTATTAGTAATTAAGCAGGAACCGTGCCAAAATCATGAATAATCCATCGTTTTTTTTAATTCCTTTTGTTGTAAAGAATTACGATGTTGAGAAATGACGGGTTTTTCGGGGAAGTCCGATTTTTGTATGATTTTCTATACGTCATTATAAATTTAATATATGAAAAATATACTATGGGAGGGGGGGGGCTGACCCCATAGGCGTTTACTCAGGGAACAAGGGAACCCCCACTGGGGGCGGGTTTTGCATAAATATACGTTTGGGGTCTGACCCTTTACGTATATTTATGCAAGGAGTGCGGGGCGGACCCGCTATGCGTATACGTTGCGGAAAAAGTCCGCCGGTTACCCTGATTTTCACGGATTAAAGAGGCTAAAATCAGCGTTAATCCGCGGATAAATTCCTCCAGTCTTGCGTTTAAGTAAACGCCTATGGGGTCTGACCCCAAGAGGGGTATACCGGCGGAGAGAGGGGGCCAAATTAATATAGTAAATCGTGACCGATAAGGTTATAGTATATACATGGAATTGGGGATTACGGTGCGGGAGTGGGGTAAAGACGTTTTTTATTTTGTCCGGTGGTCGCCGCTGACCTTGGCCGATCGGTGGACGATTAACGCCAAGGTTCCCGCGGTGGGGGGGATCTATGAAATCTATTGGAAGGATGATCATAACCACCTACGGATGCTCATGGTGGGTAATACCCATTACGGGGGATTACGATCCGAGCTCCGGCGCTTGACGGACCCGGAGTTGATTCATAATCCCCAGGTGGTACGGATCCTGGAAAACGAGGAGATCTGGTTCCGTTATACCCCCACGGATTCCGTAGCCGTCATGGATGACGTGGTTTGGTTTTTCCGAAAAACCTATTTCCCCGAAAACCCCGGGGTCTCCCACTCGGGGCGGTATGAGCGGATATTTATGAAGGAATCCGCGCCGGACAATCTGATATGGGTACCGTAATTTATGATTGAATATGTGGTTTCCGGTAATATTGACGACCGGATCTTGTTCCGGAGCGCCATGGCGCTGCAAAACGGGGGCCTGGTGGGGGTTCCTTCCGATACAAGCTGGAGCGTGGTATGTTCCCTGGCCTCCAAGGAGGGAATAAAAAAGCTGCGGCGCCTCTCCGGGGAACGGGACGAACGGCACTTCACCCTCCTCTGTTCGGACATTTCCCAATTTGGGGAATTATGCGGCATGGACAACACCCGGTTCCGGCTGATCAAACGCCTTTCCCCGGGGCCCTACGTATTCATCCTCAACACCCTCCTGGGAACCGAAAAAACCCTGGGACTGCGCCGTAAGGAAGTAGGGGTCAGAATCCCCGATCATAGTGTTCCCCTGGCCCTTATCCGGGCCCTGGGGGTTCCCCTGTATTCAATAACCGCGAAACGGAGCATGGTATCCGGCCCGGAGGAAGCGGCCGTCCCTTCCGGTTCCGGGGAAGAAACCGAACTCCCCCCCATCCCCGAGGAGGATCTTTTTGAGGGGGGCTGGGAACTGGAAGATATCGGGGAATTGGACCTTATTTTGGATACCGGGGACGAACGGCCCCGGATCTATTCCACCATTCTGGATATGACCGGAGACGAGGTACGCCTCCTCCGCCGGGGAGCCGGTCCTTGGCCGGTATAAGCGGATACCGGATTTTAAGACCCCGGCCTGAAACGGGGGCCTAAACCGCCATACCGGTTTAAATGGAGAGGAGTTTTTGTGCAAAAAAAATGGGTGCGGGTTGTATTCAGACGGCGGGTTTTTGTTATATTGATCCTGCTGGTACAAATTTTTTTCTGGATCTACCTCGTTGCCGGTACCACCCGAATCTCCCGATATGTGGATTGGGCCTTAACGATCCTGAGCATCCTGGTCTGCCTGTATATAACCGGTAAAAGAGAAAAGCCGGCCTATAAACTAACCTGGATTTTTATTATTCTTATGGTTCCTCTTTTTGGGGGAATCCTCTACATTATTTTTTATACCCAATCGAGCCCCCGGAAACTGCGGCGGCTTATCGCGGCGGACAACCAAAAGTGCCGCCCCCTCTATTCCCTCCCCGGGGACGCGCTGCCCATCCTGGAGGCCGGCCGGGAGGACTGTCTCCCCCAGGTCCGGTACCTTCAAACTCACGCGGGATTCCCCGTGTATGTTCATACCCAAACGGAATATTTCCCCTCCGGGGAGGCTTTTTTTGAGCGGGCCCTCCGGGAACTGGAAAAGGCGGAACGCTACGTTTTTTTGGAATTTTTTATCCTCCGCCAGGGGGTCATGCTCGATCCCATCATTGAAATCCTGGAAAAAAAAGCCCGGCAGGGGGTGGATGTCAGGCTGATCTATGACGATCTGGGGTGTTTTATGTCCCTGCCCCCGGACTACCGGCAGCAGCTCCGGCGTCGGGGGATCAAATGTATTGTTTTTAACCCCTTTACCCCCCTCCTGTCGTCATTACAGAACAACCGGGACCACCGGAAGATCCTTTCCATCGACGGGAAGGTGGCCTTTACCGGAGGAATCAACCTGGCGGACGAATATATCAACGCCTATGAACGGTTCGGCCACTGGAAGGATACCGCCATCATGCTGGAGGGGGAAGCGGCGTGGAGCCTCACCCTGATCTTTCTGCAAATGTGGAACCTGGAACAAAAACAAAAGGACGATTACCGGGCTTTTTACCCCTGGAAGGATAAACCCTGCGGAATAAGCTCCGACGGGTATGTCCAGCCCTACGCGGACAGTCCTATTGACGAGGAAAATGTGGGGGAAAACGTTTACATCCAGATCATCAACAACGCCAAAAACTATGTCTACATCAATACCCCCTACCTGGTGGTGGACGAAAATCTTACCTCCGCCCTGACCCTGGCGGCAAAAAGCGGGGTGGATGTGCGGATCATCACCCCCTACCGGTGGGACAAAAAAATAGTCCACATGACCACCCGGTCCTATTACCACCAGCTTGTTTCCGCGGGGGTCAAGGTGTATGAATATTCCAGCGGCTTTAACCATTCCAAGACCTTTGTTTCCGACGATAAGGTGGCCACCGTGGGTACCACCAACCTGGATTTCCGCAGTCTCTACCTCCATTTTGAATGCGGGGTGTGGTTGTACAAAAACCAGGCGGTACAAAAAATAAAAGAAGATTTTCTTAAAACCATTCCGATTTCCCATCAAATTACCCGGGAGAACTGCGCGGAAAACGCCTTTCTTCGGATTGTCCAGAACATACTCCGGCTCTTTGCCCCCCTCATGTAATACTCCGCAACGGGTACTTGGGCCGGGGACGGGGATACCGGCGGGCGGCAGGGCAAGCCCCCGGAGTTCAAGACAGGCGACAATTTTGTGGGGATCAACGCCGGGTTTGTGCTTAACTAAACGGTCATCGGCTGAGCCGTTTAAGCCTCAGGCTAGGTCGCTATAATGAACTCCGGGGGCTTGCCCTGCCGCCCGCCCGCCTTTTTCACAACGGCAAAAGGACCCTTGCTTCACCGGAATTACCTCATCCTCCGGCGGCAAGGAATTCAAAGTTTAAAAAAAAGGCTCGTTCAATCTAAAAATGACCAAATGGTTTTGAAGGATATGGTCGTCTTAATTCGTAACCGTTCACGGTTATTCGGTTAAATTTATGGAATTCGGTGATAAACCAAGGCCAAAAGAAAGGGCTAATCTTTCTTTCAGATACTTCATTACCGATATGTTTTGCAGGGTGCA
>JAIRMO010000131.1 GCA_031258625.1 Spirochaetaceae bacterium
ATGTGATAGTACCCATTGTAACTTCTCCTCTCATGCTTTTCGGCTTCCCGCGCCGTGACCAGGCACGTTCCTTCTCCGCGTTCCGTGTAGACAACAAACAAGAGACTGCCAACCCTGCCAATTGTCTGCCATCGTGTTTCACCAGATGTATTGCTTTCACTACGGTCAATACGCTCGATGCGGTCTGGATCGGCAAACACAAATTGAGCGTCTTCAAAGCCGATTTTGTGTTTCAGCTTGTTTTCCGCATTTTTGTTTTCGTCTCATACGATCCGGCGATCTTCCATGTTTTTAGTGTGTTGCTTTTTGTCTTACTTGTCAAGGTTTTTTTGAAGATTTTTTTATCTGGTCCGCGGCTTCGTACTACCAGATCCAGAGGGATGCGGGACCGCCGCTCCCCAGCGACACAAGGCGGCGCATGGGTAGTGAGGGAGGAAGCAAGAAGGACGGGATTAGGAAGCTATGCCCTATTCCCCGTCTGGGACTTGTCCAATCCTCGCAAAACCCTCACCCCTAAAAATCCCCCAGGAACGCTATAGCGGCCTTATACGGGGTGTAGATGCAAAAAAAACTGCAATCAGGGGCATAAAACTCCGTGGAGGGGGCTTTTTTGCGAGGGTCCGAAACTGTGTGAGTAGTTTACTTGGCAACCACCCCCGAGGGGGTAGTGTCCGGGGCAAGCAACCGGGCCGCCGCCTCGTGGAAATAGGTCGTCTGCTCCGTTGCCGTCATGCCCCGGATTTCGTCCTGTACTTTCAGACGCATGGCATGAACTTCCCACAGGGCGCGGGGTTCCCCGGCAAGCGCCGGATCATTCAGATAGTCTTCATAAGTTTTCATAGACTATAACCTCCGCAGGGGTGTAAATCCCGATGCGCTTGTAACCTTCCCGGTAATTAGATAGCGTAAACCCCCGGCTATGCCGGTGGTAAATGACTTGGGTTAGATTTTTATAATGAGGCATGGCCCCTTTTGGGTTAGAATTTCGATGAGGCATTGCACACTATAGACGGAGCCTCTCTACTACCGATACACTGTATAACGTGTGATAGAACCGGATAAATAAAAAAGCCAGCTTGAGGTGCTGGTGCCGAGAGGCATGGAAGTTCAAGTCTTCTAGGCCGCAAATCATTACAGGATAAGGAAACAGCCGCCCGGACAACGGAAGCGGTATCACACGAAAAGCCCCGGGGGCAGGGGGTTGATGCGCTTCCGTTCCTCGACCAGGTTGAGAATTTAAATATAACCCCAAATTCTTTGGTTTCCTCCTTTTTTTGTGGTATCTTTATACATAGTTATGCCGTCACAGATTCTGCACACCCTTTTTGGGGAGGATGTGATAGGAGCCATGTACCCTGCCATCCATTCCCGGTTTGGGGTGGTGGCCGAAAAGGCCCTGAAAAAAATTCAAATAGATTACCGGGCATGGTTTATCCTGGGATGTCAGGGGCCGGATATCTTTTACCACAGCCAGATGACCAGGCCGGTTGCCCTGGAATACGGCGCCCTGCTTCACCGCCGGGGATACGGGATCTTTACCGCGACCCTCCTCAAAATGGCCCTGCCGGACCCTCCCCCCAAGGAGGAGGACATCCGTATGCTCCGGCGGGAAATGGGGATCAGCCCCCTGGGGGCCTATGCCCTGGGATTTATGACCCATGCTATTTTGGATCGCCTGGCCCACCCGTATATCGTGTATAAATCCGGCCCCGCTTTTCCGGCCCGGGACGAGGACTGCCGCCGGGACCAGCCCCCGGCCCTGGGGAAAAACGCTCATGCCTTTTTTGAGCGGATCATCGACGTCCTCATGCTGGATTACCTCCGGGGCAGGCCCGTATCATCCTGGGATCAGGAGGCTTTGCTGGTTTCCGCCTGCGAGGCCCCAACCGCGGGGCTCAAGGAACTCCTCGCCCGGGCCCTGATCGCGGCCTTTCCTGAACGGGCCGGCGGGGATGCCCGGCTTCGGGAGCGGATGGAAAACACCTTCCTTGACTGTACGACCTTCTACCGCTATACCGATCCCGGCAAAACCTCTGTCTGCTCCGGGGCTTGCGGAGACGCCCCCCCCGATTGGCTCCGGGAAATTCCCCTGCCCTATCTCTACCCCGAGAACCTCCCCCGGCATATTGATTACCTCAATCTAGCGGGCCGGACCTGGTTCTCCCCCGGGCCGGATGGTACGCCCGATTCCCGGTCCTTTCCCGCCATTTACGCCGGCGCCGTGCAAGCCGCCGCGGGCAGCCTTTCGGTGTTCATCGCCCAATACCTTGAAACCGGGATCTTCCCCATAAAAGAGGCCGCCCAAACCATCGGAAACGGGGGGCTTTCCATTCAGGACGAAACCGGAAAACCCTGTGCCCCGCTCCGTACCGCCCCCCTGCCCCTGGACGAGGTTCTGGCCCAGCAGAAAAAGCTCCGGGAGCAGGTCCGGGTCCCGTCCTAAAGCGCCGGCTGCCTTTTTAATACCGCCTTGTCGTAATCCGCCGGGGGCAGATACCCCAAAAGCCGGATGCAGGTGGCCGCGATGGAACTGATCCCCAAGCCCTCTGTGAGGGCCCCCTCGGTGAGGGCCCCCTCGGTGAGGGCCCCTTCCCCGGGGGTGTTGGGGTATTCCCCCCGGTATTCGGGATCGTAGATGATGCAGGGCACGGGGTTGAGGCTGTGGCTGGTTTTGGCCTTGGGGGTCCCGTCTTCCTTGTACACCACTTCCCCGGTCTTTTTGTTGTGTTCAAACATATCGTCGGAATTGCCGTGGTCCGCGGTGATCACCATGATTCCCCCGGCTTCTTCCACGGCCTTGGCCAGGCGGCCGAGTTGAAGGTCCATCCCCTCCATGGAACAGACCACCGCCTGGTAGACCCCGGTATGGCCCACCATGTCCCCGTTGGGGAAGTTGAGCCGGATAAAATCGTATTTCCCCGACGGAATGGCCTTGAGGACCTCGTCGGTGATCTCCGCGCACTTCATCCAGGGCCGCTGTTCAAAGGGAACCACGTCGCTTTTAATTTCCACGTAGTCTTCGAGCCTGTCGTCGAATTTGCCGGTACGGTTGCCGTTAAAAAAATAGGTAACATGGCCGTATTTTTGGGTTTCGGAGATCGCCAGGGTCCGTACCCCGGTGGCGGCCAGGTATTCCCCCATGGTCCGGTCGATGGCGGGGGGGCTCACCAGGTAGCGTTTGGGTACGTGGGTGTCCCCGTCGTATTCCATCATCCCCGCGTAACAGACCCGGGGCCGGCGGCCCCGGTCAAAGCGGTCGAAGCGGTCCTCCTCAAAGGCCGCGGTGATCTCCAGGGCCCGATCCCCCCGGAAGTTGAAATACACCACCGAATCCCCGTCCTCTATGGCGCCGATGGGTTTGCCCCCTTCGGCAATAACAAATTCCTTGAGGTCCTGATCGATGATACCGGGGATCTCCTTGCGGTAGGTTTCCACCGCTTCCCGGGCGGTGGCAAATTGCCGCCCCTCCCCATGGACATGGGTTTTCCAGCCCCGTTCCACCATGGTCCAGTCCGCGCCGTACCGATCCATGGTGATCCACATCCGCCCTCCCCCGGAGCCGATCCGGGCGTCCAGGCCGCCGGTACTTTCTTCTTTTAGAAAAGCCTCAAAGGGGTCCACATAGTCCAGGGCGCTGGTTTCCCCCACGTCCCGGCCGTCAAAAAGTACGTGGACCCGGATCCGCCTGACCCCCTCTTTTTTCGCCTGCCGGATCATGGCCTTGAGGTGGTCCAGGTGGCTGTGGACATTGCCGTCGGAGAAAAGGCCGATAAAGTGAAGGGTGGGGGCCCGGGACGTTTCCCCTCCCCCGGTCAGGGGGGCGATGATCTCCTTCCAGGCCCGGCCTTGGAACATGGCCCCGGTTTCGATGGCGGAGGAAACCAGGGCGGCCCCCTGGTTAAAGACCCTGCCGCAGCCCATGGCGTTGTGGCCCACCTCGCTGTTGCCCATATCCTCGTCCGAGGGAAGGCCCACCGCCTTTCCGTGGGCCTTTAGCTTGACCGCCGGGCTTTTTGCCCTAATCGCCGTGAGATTATACATTTTGGAATCGGCCACCGCGTCGCCTTCCTTATATTTACCGTACCCAACGCCATCCATGATAACCAAAAGGACCGGACCGCGCCGGCCTTTCCAGGATGGATCTTTTTTGAGGGCTTCTACCATAAGAACTCCTTTACCCGTCCGCCGGGCTTTTGGAACCCTTCCCGGCTTGGTTCTTTAAATATACCAAATTACGCGGGTCTTTAACAGACGCCCGGTAAGCGCGCAAACGCTCAAGGATTTGCATCCTTCACTATTGGGCGCATTTCCGGCGCTTTGCGCCGGAAACCGGGCTTTCCGTGATAATAAGGATTGCGGGCAAAGCCCGCAATCCTTAT
>JAIRMO010000181.1 GCA_031258625.1 Spirochaetaceae bacterium
CTCCAGGCGGATCACATCATCGATCTGGGGCCCGAGGGGGGCGACCGGGGCGGCGAGGTGGTGGTCACCGGCGCCCCCGAAGAAGTGGCCGCCTGCCCCCATTCGTATACGGGGGCCTATATCAAAGAAATGCTGGAACGGAAACGGCCGGGGCGGCGCCGGGGCGCCGAAAAAACCGGAATATCCTCACAGTTGAAATGAACAGTGCCTCTCACCGGTTCGTTACCGTTATAGTCCTGTTCCTCATGCTGGGCGGCGTAAGCCCCCCTCTTTTTGCCGGCGGGCAGACGGATCGGGACAGCGGCGTTTCTTCCGGCGAAAGCGGGGCCGGAACGGGCCGGGACATGGAGCCCGCCGCGGCGGGGACGGGAAATTCCGGCGGCGGCGAAACCGCGGCCCCGCCGGCCCAGGAGGCGGCTGAGACGCCGGCGGATGGAGAACCGGCGGCCGTCCTGCCGGATGACGGCGATTCGGAAACCGCGGAAACCGCTTCCGCCGGCGGGGAAGAAACCGGGGAGGAAACCGCCCCCGGCGAAGAAGCGCCTCCGCCCGATCCCTCCATGCAGATCATTGAAATGGACATCAAAACAGCAACGATGCAGGAACTGGCTGCCTGGTGCCGGAGCCTTGGCCTCTCCGAAGGGGGAGGAAAGGAGGAACTGGCCCGGCGGCTCCGGGAACATTTCAAGATTGCCGAATCCGAAACCGCCGAAGAGGAGGATGACCGGAAAATCATCACCATTGAATCCGCCCGGAGCACCGAGTATTTTACCCTGGACGTGGTGGACGAGGAGTACGCCCGGCTCCAGGGGGACGTGATGGTGAGCCTGAAAGACGGAGATGCGGTTCACCGGATCAAAGCCTGGGAAATTCTCTACAACCGGACCCGGAACCTCATAACCGCCACCGGAGGGGTGGAATACGTCAAGGAATCGGGGGATACCATCGAAACCTTCCGGGGAGAGTCCATCACGGTAAACCTTGACAACTGGTCCAGCATTTTTCTGGACGGCGTATCGGAACGGTCCCTCCAGAGCGACGGCACCACCTACCGTTTCGCCGGGACCGTGATTTCCCGGACCGATGAGGAGGTAACGGTTCTCACCCGGGCTTCGCTCACCAACGCCAAAAATGAGGAAGCCTTCTGGTCCCTGAACGCATCAAAACTCTGGCTCCTCCCCGGTTCGGATTTTGCCATTTTTAACGCCGTCCTCAAGGTGGGGGAAATACCGGTTATGTATATTCCCTTTTTTTATTATCCCGCCGACGAGGTTATTTTTCACCCCGTTTTGGGTTACCGCTCCCGGGAGGGAAATTTTCTCCAGACCACTACCTATATATTGGGAAGGGCCAAGGCAAGTTCCACCTCGGAAAGCTCCATCACGAAAATCCTGGGGAACAGCAGCGATATGGAAAAAAAGCGGGAGGGCCTCTTCCTGCGGAGTACGGGTAAAAAATTGAAAGATCCCGGCGAAACCACGTTGAAGGTGATAGTCGACATCTACGCGAATTTGGGAACCTACCTGGGGACCGAACTGGTTCTGCCCAAAAAGGGAATCCTCGGCGCCCTGGATTTATCCGCCGGCGCGGGGTTTACCCGAAACGTGAAACCCCTGGGGGAAGGCCGCTATACCCCCTTTCCCGATTATGACGGCGTCAGCGAATGGAACTCCGCCCGGTTTATTTCCTGGGACGTTCCCTTCCGTTACCGTTTAAAAACCTCCAGTTCCCTGGGGGGGAAATTCGGCTCCCTTTCCTGGGCCTTTCCCTATTATTCGGACCCCTTTGTGGACCGGGACTTTTTAAACCGGACGGAAGAAATGGACTGGGTTCACATGATACAGGAGGGGGCCGCCCTGACGGATGAGGAGGAAACAACCACCACAACGACGACCCAACTGAGTTCCTATGAATGGCGGCTCAACGGCTCCCTCAGGCCGTCCCTGCCGTTCCTGGCGCCGTATATATCGGATATATCCCTCTCCAGTATCACCAGTATCATTGCCTTTAGAACCAGAAATCTGGCTACGAATGATCCGAATTATAAAGACTACGCGCCGGATCGGTCCTTTTTTTATCCCGATAAATTTACCATGTATTCCCTGAGCGGCAGCATTTCGGGAACCCCCCTGACCCTGGGGGGGAGCCGGACGGCTCCGGCGGCGGAGGACGAAAAAAAGGCCGAAGCGGAAGACCCCTTAAAAAACGCCGGGGCGCCCCGTTCTCCCTGGGAACCGGCGGGGGAGAATCAGAAAAAAGGCGAAGCCGAAAAACTTGTTCCCCCGGTGTTAAATCAGCGTTTTGATCTGCCCCGGACTGGAGGCCCCCGGTTCAGTATTGATTACCGGATCGCCCCCACTGCCGCGTCGGAGCTTCAGTTCCGGTCGGACCAAAAAAATTGGCCCGAATATAGCAAAATCGACTGGAGTGAGGTTTCCTCGGTTCTTTCAACCATTGGCGGGGACGCCAGTACATCCTTTAATTTGAACCACGCCGACGGAGGAGCCTACAGTAACTCCTTTACCTTTTCAGGTTCCGGTTCCTGGCAGGATTATACCTTTATCAATGAGGAAGCCGAGGAATATACCACTTCGCCGGGCTCGGGGCTTCCGGCGGTGGCGGATCCGGTCAAAATAAGCGCAGCCCGCCAGCGAACCTACAGTCAGACCTTTTTCACCACGTCATACGGATATACTTCCACCATCAGACCCCTGTACCGGAGCGCCGTATGGGGCAATTCAAGCCTCCAGTACAGCTTTAAGGGCCTCCTGATGAAATCCGCCTTTACCGGAACCGGAGACGCTCCGGAGTGGGAAATCAAATACGGTGCCTGGGATAAGGACAATCTGGACACTCACCAGTTCGGCACCACCATAGCCGCTTCGGTGATGGATAAGGCCCAGACCTTTGTGTTTACCGCCGATCTTCCCCCGGAAGACTCCACCGTTTCGGGAAACGCCACCTTCCGGGTATGGATATCCGAAACCAACGCCCACACCCGCATTCTTTTCCCCGCGGAGGAGGATAAGCGGAAATTTGAACCCTTTTATACCACCGAAACCTTGAAATTCGGAACCATTGGCTCCCTTCAGCAATATATGGTTTTTGACCCGGAAATAAAGGAATATACCACCCTCACCACCACCTTGACCCTGGCCGGGTTTTCCGCCGCCTATACCATGATCCGTACAAAGCCGTACCGGCTTAATTATAAAGCGGATGGTTCCCTGGAAGGCTGGATTCAGGAGACCGAGGAAGGGCTGCACCCCCGGGATCTGACCCTGGGGTACCGCCAAACCTTTAAAAAGGACGCCCTCTGGAAAAAACGGCTTTCCTTTACGCTTAATCTCAACACCAGCCTGTTCTTTGACCTCCAGCGGTATACCAATTCCCGGTTCAATTTTACTCTGGGCTTCACCCTGGGGATCGCCAATTTTTTGGACCTGTCCCTTTCAACCACTTCGGAAAATACGGTAATTTTCCGGTATTTTAAGGATCTGCCCTTTATGGATCTTCCCGAAGACCTGCCTTCGGGGGAACAGGACAATCTGTTTATTGATCTGGCCAATTCCTTCCGGTTTGATGACGAGGCCAAGCGGCGGAGTTCCGGGTTCAAGCTGAAGTCTTTTAACCTGTCCCTGACTCACCATTTGGGGGACTGGAACGCCATTTTAGGGGTTACTCTTTCTCCATATCTGGACCGGCCCACCGGTCAGGTTCCGGTATACAAATTCAACAATGAGATTTCTTTTGTCGTCCAATGGGTGCCTATTAGTGAAATCAAAACAGATATAAAGTACAATAAAGAGGAGTGGACATTTAAATGACCAATGCCCCCTTGCGGAGTAAGCCGAAGGGCTATAAACTTGCGCTTTAGAGGCTAAATGGAGGACGGTATTACCATTGTACTGGACAGCGGGGATCTCCTGTCCGGGGTATGCGGCGCGAATGACGGAAACCTGAAGGTGATTGAAGGTTCCCTGGGGGGGCGTATTGCCGCCCGGGGGAATGAGATCCGTTTGGAAGGAGTTGATGAAGCCGGGGTACGGCGTTTCAAAACCATGATGGATAACCTTATCGCGGTAGTCCGGGAAGGGGAAAATCCCTCCCCCGAATATGTCCGGGCTTTGGCGGGAACCCTGGTTTCCGGCGGCCGGGATGACGACGGTATCCCCCCAGGGGAAAACCTTTCCTCCGGGGAAACCTCTTTTTCTCAGGCGGCCCGGGGTGAAGGGGCCCCCTTTCAGGATGCGGTTATACAAATTCCCCACGGGTTTCGCCGGATTTATCCCCGGAGCAAAAACCAGGCGGCCTATATCCAGGGGATGCGCTCCTGCGACATCAGCTTTTGCGTGGGGCCCGCGGGAACCGGAAAGACCTATCTGGCCGTTGCCGAGGCCCTCCGGCTGGTATTGTCCAAAAAGCTACGGAAGCTGGTGCTGACCCGGCCGGTAGTTGAAGCCGGGGAAAGCCTGGGGTTTCTCCCCGGGGACCTGGCCCAGAAGATAAACCCCTATCTCAGGCCCCTCTATGACGCCATGGAGTCCCTCATCCCCTTTGAGGTGATCCGCCGGATGGAAGAAAGCAGGGTCATAGAAATTGCCCCCCTGGCCTATATGCGGGGCCGGAGCCTCAACGACTGCGTAGTTATTCTGGATGAGGCCCAAAATACCACCAAAGAACAGATGAAAATGTTCCTTACCCGGATCGGGGAGGGAGCCCGGGCGGTGGTTACCGGGGACGCTACCCAGATTGATTTACCCAAACGGGTGGATTCCGGGCTGCTCCACGCCATAGATATCCTTGGAGGGGTGGAAGGGATCTATTTTTCCTTTCTCCATACCGCCGATGTGGTACGGAACCCTCTGATAAAAAAAATAATACAGGCGTATCATGATAGTGAAAAAAAGTCCTGAACATTTTTCCCCGCGAAAACTGGGGGATTCCCTGTTCCGGGTCTTAAAAACCCGCCATTTCCGTCCTGGGCCCAGCCTGGCGATGCTGTCCGCCTTTGCCGTTTCCACCCTGGTCATTCTGGGGAGTGCCAACAGCGGCGCCGGTTCGGCGGGGTATATCCGGGATTTCGAGGCCGGCCGGGTTGCCGAGCGGGATGTGGTTGCCGAACAATCCCTGTCCTATGTGGACGAGGAGGCAACCCGGCTCCGTATGGAGGCCCAGGCGCGGCTGGTTCCCGCGGTATTCCGTTTTTCCCTCCCCGCTACCGAGCTTATACAGAACGGGTGGAAGGATTTTTCCTCTTTTACGGAGAATCTTATCCGGGAAGGTTCCTCCGCCGACGCTTCCCGGCTGGCGATTCAGGTAAAATACCCCGCCTTTTTTTCCGGGGAAGATCTGAATACATACCTCACCGATCCCGAGGGGGGACACTTTGGGGAATACGGCGCCACGGTTTTAAACAACATCTTAGTGAAGGGTATTTTTGCCATTCATCATACGGAGCTGGAGCCCTTTAACCCCGATGTGGCGGAACTGCTGAGTACCTCCGGAACCCGGACCGAACGGGAGCAGGTATCCTACGACACTGTCATTACCAGGGAAAATGTCCGGAACGCCATAACCCAATGCGCCGCCGGGGCGGGGGTTCCCGCGGCATTTGCTTCCATCGCCGCGAATTTACTTTTCCCCTTCATTTCCGAAAACGTGTTTTTTTCCCCCGATGATACCCGCCAGCGGGTAGCGGAAACCAGCGCCCAGATTGAACCGGTTGTTAAATTTGTGGAAAAAGGCAAACGAATCATCAGAAAGGGGTTCATCATCACCGAAGACGATATGAAGGAACTGCGGGCTCTGAATATGTCTCTCCACAGCGGGGACCCCCGGAGAATCATCGGTCAAATTCTGCTGCTGATTCTCCTGTACGGCCTTTTCATCTTTTTGGGGGAACGCCGGATGCTTGGCCGGTCCCTTTCAAACGCCGAAATCTACCTCCTCTCCGTGCTGGTAAGCCTGTATCTTATTATCGCGGTCTTCGCCAGAAACCTGTCTCCGGGGCTTGAATCCTTCCCGGTATCCATGGTCATTCCTACCGCTCTGGTGGTGATGCTGCCCGGTATTCTGATCAGCCCCCGGCTGGCTCTGGTTCTGGCCCTGGCGCTCCCCCTGGGGGCGTACCTCTCCGGTTCTTTTGACGCCCCGGCCTACATATTTGCCCTGGTTTCCGGGGTGGTCGCTTCGTATGTGCTTCGGAAGGCGGAACGGCGGATGGATTTGGTCAAAGCGGGGCTTGTCATCGCCGGGGCCAACTGTATCGCCGTCGTCGTTATTCTGTTGACCCGGGGCGCCGGTCCCGCCGAGTATCCAAGCCTGCTCTTTTGGGCGGGATTTAACGGCCTGGTTTCGGGGATGCTGGTTTTGGGCTTCCTCCCGCCCCTGGAACATGTCCTGAATACCGCCACCACGTTCCGGCTTATTGAACTTTCGGATCTGAATTCTCCCATGCTGAAACGGCTCTTTACCGCCGCGCCGGGGACCTACAGCCATTCGATTATGGTCGCCAATCTGGCCGAGGCGGCCTGTCAGGACATAGGGGCCAATCCCCTCCTGGCCCGGGTAGGGGCCTATTACCATGACATCGGTAAAATGGAAAACCCCGGTTATTTTGTGGAAAACCAGACCGTCTACAACCGGCATGACGATACCCCCCCCCGGCTCTCCGCCACGGTGATCCGCAGCCACGTAAAACTCGGCGTGGAAAAGGCCCGGAGCCTCAGCCTTCCCCGGGAGGTTATAGACATCATCGCGGAACACCATGGCAACTCGGTGATCGCCTGGTTCTACAACAAGGCGCTGAAGCAGGAATCCCAGGTGAACATGGAGGACTTTACCTATACGGGAACCCCCCCCCGGTCCCGGGAATCGGCGGTGGTGATGCTGGCGGACGTAACCGAAGCCGCGGTCCGGACCCTCCATAAACCCACCGCGGCGAAAATGGAAAAATTTATCCAAACCCTGATCGACGCGAAAGTCGAACACGGGCAGTTGGCCGAGTCGGAACTGACCTTCCGGGACCTGGAAACCATCAAAAACGCCTTTGTCCGGGTTCTGGCGGGGTATTATCATTCCCGAATCGAATATCCCAAACTCAGGGAATCAGCCGTCAGGGAAACGGCCGCTAAGGAAGCGGGCGCTAAGGAAACGGCCGCTAAGGAAGGGGGGCACAAGGAAGCCCCGGCGCATCACGCCGCCCCCAAAGCGGCGGCCCGGGAGGGGGAACATACGGAAGCCCCGGTGGTACACGCCGCCCCCAAGACGGCGGTTTCAAAGGAAAACGCCGAATGAACCGGGTCGAGGTAAACGCCGGGGAGGTTCCCTTACCTGCCTGGGCGGAAGGGGTTCACCGTTATTCCCTCAAAGTTCTGGAAGCCCTGGGCAAGGACAACTGGGATCTTTCGGTCCTCCTCTGCAATGACGCCTATATTCAATCCCTCAACGCCCAATACCGCCATAAAGACGAGGCCACCGACGTACTTTCTTTTGAACTGGGAGCGGTTATTGAGGAGGGCGGGGAAACCCGCTATGCCGCCGGGGACATCGTCATTTCCCTGGAAACCATGGAAAAAAACGCCCGCTATTTTCAAACCACCGGGGATGAGGAGTTACGCCGGCTCCTGATCCATGGTATTCTTCATTTAAACGGAATGGATCACGAAACCAACAATAAAACCGAGCCCATGCTTGAGTTACAGGAAAAAATGTTAACCCGTTTGGCCGGGGAAGCCATGACGCCCCCAAAGGCGGCCTCATGAAGGGGCTTTTTTCGTTTTTTTCAAAAAAGACCGGCGGCGGGGAAACCTCGGCCAAGACCCCCCCCCAGATGGACCGGAAAACCTACCAGGCCCTGGAATCGGATCAGCGGGAGATGATCCGGGGGGTGGTGGAACTTTCGGACACCACCGTCAAGGAAGTAATGGTACCCCGGACCGATACGGTGTTTCTTTCCGTAACCGCCTCCAAAGAAGAACTGCTGGCCCGGATCTCCGAAAGCGAACATTCCCGGTTCCCCGTCTATCAGGATACCATTGACAACGTCATCGGAATCATCTACGTGAAGGACGTGTTAAAAGCCCTGGTTCAGGGAGATCCGGCGGGGAACGGCGCCTTTGACATTAAAGCCCTGCTGCGGAAACCCTTTTTTGTGCCCGTCTCGAAACACATCGACGACCTGCTGCGGGAACTGCGCCGCCGCCGGGTGCATATCGCCGTGGTGGTGGACGAATACGGCGGCGTTTCGGGAATCGTCTGCATGGAAGATATTATCGAGGAGATCGTGGGGGACATCCAGGACGAATTCGATCATGAAACCGAAGAGATCCTCAACCTGGGAGAAGGAATCTGGCTCTGCGGCGCCCGGGTGAACCTGGAAGATCTGGCCGAGGAGATAGGGGTGGAGTTTCCGGTGGAGGATTTCGATACCCTGGGGGGCTTTGTTTTTGACCTCTTCGGGAAAATTCCGGTAAAATACGAAAAAGCCGTTTACCGGGGGAACGATTTTATCGTCCAGGACATGGACGGCCACAAAATCAACTCGGTAAAAATCGTGATCCCTAAAGACACTGAAAAGAAAGATAAAGATAATGGAAAATGAGGCCCCCCGGGAGCGCGTGATGAACATAACGCGGTATGGAATGAAGGCCGCAAGGACGCAGGAGGGGGGGCCCCTTTCCGGGCATGGTTCCCCGGCGGTCCCGGTTTTTGTGGCCCCCCCTGCGCTCCAAAGCCTCCGGCTTTTCCGCTACCCCCCAGTAGGGGGCATATGTTCCCGCCGGCGCGCCGCTCAGGCTAAAGCCTTCGCGCAGAGAACCCCATACTGCAAAGTGAACAGAGTGAGGAGGGAAAAATGAGGAAGGATAAACGCCTTGAAGTAAAATTCCCCGTCTCGTTTTTTAC
>JAIRMO010000037.1 GCA_031258625.1 Spirochaetaceae bacterium
TGGACGGGGTGATGCCGAAGGCGGGCCATAGTGCGATGAAGGGCATTTGCTGACGGATGAGGGGAGCCAGGAGCTTCCCGCACTTATACCAGAAGAAGGCCCAGATGAGGCGGAGGGAAGCGATGACCTGGTCGGTATAGATTTTTTTCCCCTTTCGGTTGGGGGGTCTTTTTTTCTGCGGTTTAAGTTTGACCGTTTTGCTTTTGACGACGAGCAGGGCCTGCGGGGCCTGAGGCGTGTTGAGGATCCGCAGTGCGTACTTACGGTTTTTGTAACCGGTAATCTTGATGAATTCGTCCAGGATGGCCGACTTCTCTTTCCGTCCGGCTTTGAGGTAGCGGGAACGGACCTGTCTGGCGACAGCTTGTTTTTCTTTCATAGTTAACCCCATGTTGACCTCCGGTAACTGTTGGTACCGGATAGTCTGCCTTAATTTGGGTTACTTTTTTAATGAGGCAACGCGCCTATTGACACATTCCCGCCTTTTATGGCATTATTTTTTTCTATATCGGTAATTATATTGAGAAGGTTGTTTATGAAGACAATGTTTATTAAACCCGCTCAGGTGGAGCGGAAGTGGTTTGTGATTGACGCCCAAGGGAAGGTCTTGGGCAGGGTTGCCGCCAAGGCCGCTTCCATAGTCAGGGGGAAGGAAAAGCCTATTTACGCGCCCCATCAGGAAATCGGGGACTATGTGGTGGTGATCAACGCGGATAAAATCGCGGTTACCGGCCATAAAGTCCAGCAGAAACTTTACTATCACCATTCCGGGTATGTGGGAGGGCTCAAGGCCGTCAATTTTGAGAAACTCATCGTCCGCCACCCTTCGGCCCCCCTGGAATTGGCCATTAAGGGGATGCTGCCCAAGGGGCCCCTGGGACGGAAGCTGTTAAAAAATGTTAAGGTGTATCCGGGCCCGAACCACCCCCATGCCGCCCAAAATCCTCAGTCTATTGAGTTATATCAAGAGGTGAAATGTGATTAAGAACCTTGGTATTGGTACCGGAAGAAGAAAGACCTCTGTCGCCCGGGTGTATGTTCGGGACGGAGCCGGTAAAATTATGGTGAACGGCCGGGAATTGGCCCAGTATTTCCCCCAGGGGGAACACGCCATGATGGTGC
Source organism: Spirochaetaceae bacterium (assembly GCA_031258625.1). Lineage (GTDB taxonomy): Bacteria > Spirochaetota > Spirochaetia > Treponematales > Breznakiellaceae > JAIRMO01. Next base: position 1,123 of record JAIRMO010000037.1, read on the forward strand.
GTCAGCCCCTGATGGTTACCGCCAGTGAAAACAAATTCGACATACTGATCAACGTGTACGGCGGCGGATCCAACGGCCAGGCCGGCGCTTGCCGTCACGGACTGGCCCGGGCGCTTTGTCAGGTGGATCAGGGCAATTATACAAGCCTGCGGAGTAACGGCTTCTTGACCCGGGACTCCCGGATGGTGGAACGGAAAAAATACGGCCAGGCCGGCGCCCGCAGACGGTTCCAGTTCTCCAAGCGGTAAAACAGGCCGGGGTTTGTTTTATCGGTAGGCCCTTGGTATATGGGGCGGCCATCCATGACGGTGGTATCCTTGAAGGCGGGAACCGGATCCGAGGGAATCCCTTTGGTTTTCCGGATCGAATTGTCGGACGGTTCCTTATTTTCTTTTAAACTCCCCTATCTTCCCCCTGAAATTCAGGGGGAGGGATTTTTTTCTCCCGGCAGGGAGCTGTCCTCCGCCGAGGAGGATGCCTGTCGTTTTGCCGCCGCCTGTTACCGGGCGGAACGGGCCGCCCTGCGGCTGGTGGCCCGGGCGGAACAGACCTGCCGGGGCATGGCCCGCAAGCTGGAAAGCCGGGGGTTTGCCGCCCCCTGTATACAGGCGGTGGTTTCTTACCTTGAGGGCCTGGAAATTCTCAACGACGAACGGTACGCGGCCTTGTGGCTCCATGCCCGGCTGGTTCGTTCCGCCGAAGGCCCCCGGAAACTTTTGGCCGCCCTCCGCCGCCGGGGGATAAGCGCCGCCGCCGCCGGGAGGGCCTTACAATCGGTTTTGGATTTTCAAACCGAATCGGCCCTGCTCAAACGGCATCTGAAAAAAAAACATCCCCCTCATCCCCAAGAGGATACTTTCCTAAAAAAACAGCTAAAATACGAGGGATTTTCCCCGGGGGTGATCGAAGCGTTCTGGGAAGAAGAAATATGAGCCGGTTTCAAAATCCTCCGGGCCGGCGGGACCGTGACACCCGCCCATCCCCGGATTCCTCCGCGTTTTTTGCCCTGATCCAAGGCCGGGTTCAGGGGGTGGGTTTCCGGTATTCCGCTTACCACGAGGCCCGGCGGCTTGGGCTTACGGGCTGGGTGCGGAACACCCCTGACGGCGATGTGGAGGTCTTTGCCGAGGGCCCCCGGGGAAAGCTGGAAACCCTACTCAAATGGCTCCACCGGGGTCCGCCGGGCGCCCGGGTGGATTCGGTCCGTTACGATCTCCGTTCCCCCCTGGGCGCTTACCGGGATTTTTCCATCACCTATTAGGGGCGCTTTGAACTCCACCGTCCTATTCCCATAGCAGCCCGGGACCGGTATACTAGACAATATCCTGAGGGTAAGGAGGACCTTTTTGATGGAGGATATACACCAAAGGCTCAATAGTTTGGGCGTTGGCATTCCCGAAATACTTTTTCCCAAGCCCGGGGTGGATCTGGAACGGTGGGCGGTAATCGCCTGCGATCAATTCACCCAAAACAGGACCTATTGGGAGGAGGCGGCGGCCCATGTGGGGGATGCCCCGTCTACGTTGTCTATGATTTTTCCCGAATTGTACCTTTCCGACGGCGGCAGGGAGGAACGGATCCGCCGTATCCATACCGCCATGACCGATAACCTCTTGAAGGGCGTCCTGGCCCCCCCCCGGCGGGGTTGTGTGTATATCGAGCGGGCCACCCCCTTCCACCCCTGCCGGCGGGGGATCGTCCTCGCGGTAGACCTGGAACAATACGACTGGACCCCCGCTTCCCGGCGGCTTATCAGAACCACCGAGGGGACCGTACCGGAACGGCTTCCCCCCCGGGTGGCGATCCGCCGGAAAGCGCCCCTGGAAATTCCCCATATCCTCCTCCTTATTGATGATGAGGAGGACGCCCTCCTGCCCGGCCTGGGTGAGCGGGCCCGGCGGAGCCCCCCCCTCTACCGGACCTCCCTGATGCTGGATTCCGGCAGTATCCGGGGCTGGTTTCTGGATAGGGAAGCGGACTGGGATTTCCTTGCCCGGGGGCTTGAGGCCCTGGCCCGGCGGGCCGGAACCCGCTACGGCCGGGAAGACCCGGCTCCCTTCCTTTTTGCCGTGGGGGACGGCAACCATTCCCTGGCCGCCGCCAAGGCCGTCTGGGAGGATTACAAACAGGAGCATTCGGGGGAGGCCGGCCTGGCGGACCATCCCGCCCGGTGGGCTTTGGTGGAGGTGGAAAACATCTACGATCCGGGGATAGGGTTCGAGCCCATTTACCGGATGATCTTTGGGGTATCCCCCGGGGAGATCCTCCGGGCTCTCTCCGCTCTGCCGGGTTTTTCAAGCCGGGCCGTAGAGGACCGGGGGGAACTTTCCCGGCTGGTAAGGGAAAGGGGGGCCGCCAAAAACCGCCTGGGCCTTATGGCCGGGACAGACCTCACCCTGATAGAATCGGAAGCCCCGGGGCTTGCCACGGACAGCCTCCAGCCCCTCCTGGACGCCCTGCTCCTCAGCAAAAAAGCCCCCGGACCGGACCGGGATAGGCCCGCCGTATCCATAGACTATATCCACGGGGAGGAGGAGCTTTTTTCTATTGCCGGCGCTTCCACCGCGGCGGCCCCGGCGGTGGGGATCCTCCTCCCGCCGATAGAAAAACAGGGCCTCTTTGAGACCGTGGCCCGTTCAGGGCCCCTTCCCCGAAAGAGTTTTTCCATGGGGGAAGCCGTAGAAAAGCGTTTTTACCTTGAATGTAGAAGAATCTTTTGACAAACCATCCCGCCGGGCAGGACAAACCATAGAATCGGCCGCCGCCTGTTTACCGCTAAAACAGGGCCGGCGGTTTGTTGCGCTTCAGTTACAACAGGCTGCTAGACACAACTCGCAATAGCGCCCTGCAGCGCGTCAAGCTGGGGGGCAATGACGGCCGCCGGGTCTATTTTAAACTGGAGTTTCCTGAATTTTTCCGGAATTTCAAGCCTCCGGCCTATGACTTCCGCGACCAACTCAGCCTGTTTTGCCGGATGACCTGTGGCGAGGATGACCACATGGCCGTAAAAATCGTCCCGGGATTTGATGTGCCTTTCCGCGGCGGCATACGCTACCGCGCCATGGGGATCGAGGATCAGCTTGTGCTGTTTCCAGGCCCGCCCCATGGCTTCCAGGGTCGCCTGGTCGTCTACCGTTTCAGGGTACACCATGTTCCGCATAACCGCCGGCGCTTCTTGATAAAAAGCCGCGAGTCTTTCGTAGTTCGAGGGCTGGCTTACATCCAAAGCGGGGGAATTGGTGGCGATCAGCGGGTGAGGGCGGTAGTCCTTCCCCTTGATATAGTCGCCAAAGGCATTATTGGCGTTCATGGCGGCGATAAATCCGCTTACGGGTATCCCAAATTTCCACGCGTAAAGCCCGGCGATCAAATTACCAAAATTACCGCAGGGTACGCTGAAGATCAGATCTTCCTCCAGGTACTGTTTGACCTTAATAAAGGCGTACAAATAGTAAAACGCCTGGGGTAACAAACGGCCCACGTTTATCGCGTTGGCGCTGGTTATACCGTACCGTTCCGCAAAGGGCCGGTCGTTAATGGCTTCCGTAACCAGACGCTGGCAGTCGTCAAAGGTCCCCCGGATCTGAATCGGGATAATATTTCCCCCGTTTTGGATAAAGGACGCGGGATCCAGGCCGCTGATCGGCCCTGAGGGGTAGAGGATCACCGAAATAATTCCCCGGCGTTTGTAAAAGGCCCGGGCTATACTGACCCCGGTATCCCCTTTGGCGGCGGATAAAATCATGGCAAAGCCGTTGTTTTTAATGAGTTCTTCCATAACCGCCGCGAGAAAGGCAATTCCAAAATCCTTAAAAACCCCGGTAGGGCCGTTATAAAGGTTCAATATCGATAAGCGGTCATTCAGTTGGTGTAATTCCGGTTCAAAATTAAAGGCGCTTTCCGCCACCCGGGAAGCGGAAAAGGGGTTTAACTCACCCTGAAGCAGCCCCGGGGCCACCGTCGCGACCAGTTCCGGGTAACTGGTATTGATATCCATATATAAAAAGAACTGCCGCATATCCGTTGCCGATGCCGGAACATAGAGCCCTCCCCCCAGGGGCAGGCAGCGGAGTACCGCGTCTTTAAAAGAAACCAGAGAATCATTCGATTGGGTAGACCTGAATTGCATGTACGTCCCCTATAGAAAACTTCTAGTTTTAGTTTACTACCGGAAAAAGGAATCAGCAAGGGGAGAATTCCGGGACAAAGGTCTTGTCTTTACCGGTCCCCCCGTATTGCCCCGCCGCACTTTAGATATATGACAAATTTGTAGGAATTAACGCTGTTTTTATATTTAACTACGTTTTTGTCGGGTTAAGTCTTTAATCGGGGCCGCTATAATGCGGTTGCCCCGGCCAGGCCCCCGCTTTTTCCCGTGATCCGGCAGGGATGAAGGGACGCCGTCTCTCCAAAATAGTTGCCCCCGGTTCTTTTTTAGGACATACTGATAAAAAAACCGAGAATTCGGGGATAGGGCCCCCTTATATAAAAAATGTACCATCCCCTCTGGCTATGCTTTTCCCAATCGGATCACATTCCAGGATGCCGGGGGCAGATTGACCTCCAGCTTTGAACCCTCAAATTTTCCCGGCGCAGCCGGAGCGGGTTTTATCTTTTCTTCCCGGGCAGAATTGACCGCTTGAAGGTCCGGGTTATGCAGGGTGATATGCTCAATAAACCGGTACCCTTCAAAGCCGTAAATATCGGCCTCCAGATTCAGGGTCTCCGCAAGATTTCTGCTAACCGCGAAAATGGTGAGCGCCTCCCCAACCTCGTCATGGACCGCCACGGTTTCCAGATAAGGGATGTCCGAATATTCCCGGGAATCGTACTTTTCGCTTGTTACCGGGCAACGGAGGACGGTTCCCCGGCCGTATTTTGAAGCATACATGAAGGGATAGAAAATACTCTGCCGCCACGCCTTGCCGCCTTTTTCGGTCATAATGGGGGCAATAACATTGACCAGTTGAGCCAGGCAGGCCACTTTTACCCGGTCCGCGTTTTTGAGCAGGGTAATAAGCATACAACCCACCACCACGGCATCTTCCATGGTGTAAATATCTTCAAGCTGAGGGGGCGCAAGAGCCCACTTGTCTATTTTTCTGTCCGCGTCGTTACTATGGAACCAAACATTCCATTCGTCAAAAGAAAGATTTACTGTTTTTTTGCTATGCTTTTTTGCCTTTGTCAAATCACAAATTCC
>JAIRMO010000043.1 GCA_031258625.1 Spirochaetaceae bacterium
CCCGTTTCAAAGACCTCGGTGGCCGGTTTCTGCTCCTCAAAACTGGGGGCTCCCCGGTGGATCGAGGCGTATTGGTCATGGGTAAAGGGCCCCTTATCGTCGATGGGCTGACCGGTTACGTTAAACATCCGGCCCAAAACCGCTTCCCCCACGGGGACCCGGATGGGGTATCCCGTATCCACAACCTCCAAGCCCCGGGCCATGCCCTCGGTGGCGGCCATGGCGACACAACGGACCCGGTTATCCCCGATGTGCTGGAGGACCTCCAGTACCACCTTCCGGTCCCCGTCTTTAACCTCCAGGGCATTCAAAATTGACGGGATATACCCCGGTTCAAACCGGACATCCACCACGGGACCCACTATTTGGGTAACCATACCGATATTCGCCATTCCTCACTCCTCACCCAGAGCCTGGGACCCGGAAATTATCTCCGTTACTTCCTGGGTGATGCTCGTCTGCCGGGCCCGGTTGTAATGGATCTGCAGGGCGGCAAGCATCTCCTCCGCGTTTTTGGAGGCCTCGTCCATGGCGGCCATCCGGGCGCTCTGCTCGCTGGCGTAGGATTCCACCAGGGCGCCGTAGATGACACCCTTGATATACAGGGGTACCAGGGAATCAAAAACCGCATCCTCAGAAGGCAGGTACTCAAACCGGAGTTCCGTCCTTTTTTGGCTTTCAAACCGGGCCAGCTCGTTTTGCATTTTCTCCGCGTTCAGGGGGAGTACCTGCCGGACATCGGGCGCCAGCTTGATGGTGCTGTACATGTGGGTATACACCACATACACCTCGCTCAGCATCCCCCACAGGTATTGGGAAATAATATAATCCGCGATCTCCTTGGCGTTTTCCATTTCCGGCAGCCGGGAGTGGAAGGAAAAATTCTCCAGGATCAAATAGGGGGAATGGATAAAATACCGGTACCCGATGGCGCCTATCAGAATGAGGATAGGCTTGGGGTGTTGGGCGCATAACTCATTGACCGTTTTGAAGATATTCGCGTTATACCCCCCGGCAAGGCCCTTGTCGCTGGTAACCACCAATACGGCGACCCGGCCCGATTCCTCCCGCTTTTTTTTGTCCAGATATTCACTTTCCGTGATCTCGGCCCCGGACAGAATATCGTACATGGATTTTTGGATCCGCCGGAAAAAAGGCTCCGTATCCTCCAACACCCGCCGGCCCTTCCGCAGCTTTGCCGTGGAAATAAGGTTCATCGCCTTGGTAACCTGGAGGGTTTGTTCTATGGCCCGCATCCGCAGCCGGACATCCCGTAAATTCGCCATATCTACCGCTTGCTCCGTTTAAATTCCTCAACCGCCAAGGTCAGGACCTGTTCCAGTTCCGCCGGGATGCTCCCGGTTTCGGCGATGGTTTTAAGAGTATCCCCAAACCGGTTCTTGAGGTGCTCAAGAAACGCCGCCACAAAGGCGGACACCTCTTCAACCTTAACATCCATCATATACCCGCCCACCGCCATAAAGAGGATCGCGGCCTGTTCTTCCATGGCATAGGGTGAAAACTGGGGCTGCTTTAAGACCTCCATGAGCCGTTCCCCCTGGGCGAGTTTGTCCTGGGTGGACTTATCCAGATCGCTGCCGAACTGGGCAAAGGCGGCCATTTCCCGGTACTGGGCCAGATCCAGCCGCAGCCGGCCGGAGATCTTCCGGATCGCCTTGGACTGGGCGGACCCCCCGACCCGGCTCACCGAAAGCCCCACGTCTATGGCGGGCCGGAACCCGGAATTAAAAAGCTCCGAATCCAGGAATATCTGGCCGTCGGTGATGGAAATAACATTGGTGGGAATATACGACGAAATATCCCCCGCCTGGGTCTCCACAATGGGAATGGCGGTAACCGATCCGCCTCCCTTTTCAGGGGAAAGTTTGGCGGCCCGCTCCAAAAGCCGGGAATGGAGGTAAAACACGTCCCCGGGAAAGGCTTCCCGGCCCGGGGGCCGGCGGAGGAGCAGAGATATGGTCCGGTAGGCCACGGCGTGTTTGGAAAGGTCGTCATATACCACGAGGACGTCCTTACCCTGGCTCATAAAGTGTTCCGCCATGGTACAGGCCGAATAGGGGGCCAGGTACTGGAGGGCCGCGGAATCCGAAGCCGAGGCCAGCACCACAAAGGTATAGTCCATGGCCCCGTGGCGTTCAAAATTTTTTATGATCGCCGCCACGGAGGATGATTTTTGGCCTATGCCGCAGTAGATACAGTAGACCCCCTTGCCTTTTTGGTTGATAATGGCGTCCACCGCCAGGGCGGTTTTTCCGGTCTGCCGGTCCCCGATGATAAGCTCCCGCTGTCCCCGGCCTATGGGGATCATGGCGTCCACCGAAAGGGTCCCGGTCTGGAGGGGCACGTTCACGCTGCCCCGCTCGATAACCGGGTGGGCGGGGCGTTCAATGGGGAGGTAGGTTTCCGCGTCCAGAGGGCCCTTGCCGTCTATGGCCTGCCCCAGGGGGGTTACCACCCGGCCCACCAGACCGGGCCCCACCGGAACCGATACGACTTTGCCGGTCCCCCGGGCTTCCTCCCCGTCCTTTACCAGGGATTCCCCGCTTAAAAGCACGCAGCCCACCCCGTTTTCTTCCAGGTTCAGGATCATCCCCGTGGCCCCGGAGGTAAAATCCACCAGCTCACCGTAGACGGCCTTGTCCAAGCCGTGGACGGTCGCCACCGAATCCCCCACCTGGATCACAAACCCCGTGGAATCCGAAGCGACCTTTCCCTCCCAGTGTTCTATTTGTTCCTGCAAAACCTTGGTAAGGTCTCCGAAATTTACCATGAAAAACCTCCGGCGGCTTGTAAATCCGCCGCCATCTTTTGTATCCGCCCCCGCAGGCTGGCATCCAGGGAAAGGCCGCCTATCCGCAGTTTACACCCCGCCAAAAGCTCCGGGACCAGGGTGATCCCGAGCCGTATCTCCCGGGCGCCGGTTTTTTGTTTGAGGAGGTCCCGGAGGGTTTGCTGAAATTCCCCGTCCGGGGGAAAGGCGGCCTCCACCTCCACGGAGAGAACCCCCTTCCGCCGGTCCAGGGCCTTTTCAATTTCCCGGATCACAAGTTCCCCGTGTTTTAAACGGCCCTTTTTTATCAACAAAACCGCGGTCCCCAGGGCAAGCTCCGCCCCCCGCTCCCCCGGGTTAAAGCCCGCTTTGGTCAGGCCCTCCCGGAGCCGCCGGGCCGCTTCAAGGGAAGCGGCGGTTCCCGAAACAAAACCGGTAACCTGATTCAGGACGGATATCAGGGCTTTTAACACCCCCAGACCTTCTTCGGCATAGGTTCCTGAGGCGCCTACAAAGGCCGATGCCCAGCGCTCGGCGGAAAACATCAGGGGGTTTTCCCCAATTCCCGCAGGAGCAGGGCCGCCTGATTACGGCTGTCTTCCTGGGTCAATTCCCGCTGCAGGAGCCGGCCCGCGGCGCTGAGGACCAGGGCGGCGGCCTCGGCTTTAAACCGGTCCATGGCGGCGTTCCGGTCGGCTTCGGTCTGGCGGCGGGCATTGGCGATGACGGCCTCCGCCTGGGCCTTTCCCTCGGCGGCTATCCGGTCCGCCTGCTCCCGGGCGCTTTCCCGGGCCTCTTTGAGGATCCGATCCGCTTCCCCCCGGGCCTCTTTGAGTTTATCCTCATATTCCCGGAGCAGGGCCTTGGCCTGATTTTTGTCCCGTTCCGCCTGTTCTATATCCTCCGCTATTCTTTTGGTCCGCCCTTCCATAAATTTGGCAACCGGTTTAAAGAGGACGGCCCGCAGGATCACATACAGAATCCCGATATTAAGGAAGGTTACCGCAAAGGTTACCCAGGAAAAATCAAGCATAACAAAAACCCTTTTTATTTCGGCGGACTCAAACCACCCGGTTTTGTGTCAGCCGCCCAGATTTTATCTGAGGATGAGGAGGATTGAGACCACAAACCCGTATATGGCGGTGGCCTCCGCCAGGGCAATGCCTAAAAAAAACACGGTCTGTATTTTCCCCGAAGCCTCGGGCTGCCGGGAAATAGCCTCGGCGGTTTTGCCCGTGGCGATGCCGATACCGATACCGGCCCCAAGGCCGGCCACAACCGCAATACCCGCTCCGATAAGGTACATTAATTCCATATAAAACTCCCTGTTTCAGGCGCTTCAAGACCAGGTCTTGGGCGCTTTAGTGGTCTACCTCCACCGCCTCGGCGATGAAAAGGGTGGTTAAAAACGTAAATACCAGGGCCTGAATAAACCCGTCCAAAAAATCAAAATAGAGGGACGCCACCGGGGGAAGGACGAGGGGAACGGCCCCTTCAATGAGGAGCATAATGATAAGCCCCCCCAGGATATTTCCAAAAAGCCGCAGGCACATGGAAGTGGGCCGGATGATATATTCCAGCAGGTTAAAGGGCAGCATCATCGGTACCGGATTGAGGAGGTTTTTGAGCCACCCCTTGAGCCCCCGGGTCCGCAAACCGCTTACCAGCACCACCAGGATCGAGAGGAGCGCCATGGCGGCGGTCAAATTAATGTCCCTGGTGGGGGGCCTGATGGAAAAGGGCGGTTCGTGTCCAAAGGCCCCCACCGGGGAAAGGGCCGGGATTATATTGGCCAGGAGTAAAAACAAAAAAACAGTTCCGATAAAGGGGCCGAAGGTTTTTGCCCGGCGGCCAAAATGGTCTTTGGAAAAATTGTTGAGGAACTCAATCAGGGCTTCCAGAATAACCTGGGGGCCCCGGGGGACTTCTTTTAAACGCCGGGTCAGTACCAGGGAGGCGATAATCAAAACCGCCATCACCACCCAGGAGACAAACACCGTTTCGTTAATGTCGATAGATCGGATCTCCTGTCCCCATATAACAAGGGGGTTGTCCCGGAAAACAGGAATGGAAAAAATTATCTTAAATTCTTCCAAGGATTCTTTAATATCCATCATCGAGTTCCTGCATACGTTTTCCTACCGGGGCAATTTCAAAATTCGGCATTTTGAACCGGCCCTGTACCGAAGTTACCGGATATACGAGTTTTGGGCAAAACCCCCGCAATCTCCTAGTCTTTTTTAAAGAAAAAATCATCCCTAAAGTATTTTTTTAACAGTTCTTCAGAAACCGCGTCGTTCCGGCTCATGTGCGTATACGTAGCCTCAAGAAAACCCTTGGTAAGGTAAAAGCAGCCCAAAAGAAAAAATTCCGAAACCTTGGTCACAATTCCCATGGCCTGATACATCCGTACCGTACTGTCCAGCATAAAATCGGTCATGATGTATTCGATAACCACCTGCTCGGCCAGGTTAACCGCGTAGATCACCTCGGAAATGGGGAACCCATCGGCCATCCGCGTCTTACCCAGCCTGACAAAAAATTCCCCCACCAGGGTCCGGTCAAGCCCCCGGTCCAAGGTACGGGCTAAAAGGGGGTAAAAAGGCATATCCCCCTCGATCAACAGGCCGTCGGCCAGGGCATTGTAGTTCTTTAACTGGGAAGACCGGCGGATCTTATCCTTCCACCGGGCCGCAAAATCCCGGGCCCTGAGATTCAAAGTATCGATGAATACCTGATCGACCATAAGACTATCATAATATATATTAGAAGATATAATCAAGGGTCCGCGGTACGGGTAACCCGGACAAGCTATTTTACCTTTACCCATCCGGTTTATCGCCAGGACGGAATTCGTTTGAACCGCCGTGAACCGAACGGTACGCGCGGCGGCGTGAGAGGACGGCCGCTCAACTAATGGGCGGCCTCCTACTCAATCAGATCATCTTTGATCTCCAAAAGAGGCTTATTTTTCAAAAAAACGCCTTTTCCCCTTGATTTTTCCATAAAAAAACCCTTTTTTTCATAAAAAACTTGTTTTTTTGTTTCCACAGCCTTATATTTGAGATACGGACTCATCTACCCGGAATTGTTCCGGCGGAGTCCTCAAAAGGGGTGTGGGTATGTCCGTCTGTTTGAACAGCCG